>JABZGO010000310.1 GCA_015259305.1 Alloprevotella tannerae
TTTTTACCTTCATAGCAGCGGCCCTCTTCGCTTGGGCGCAAAACAATAACACACGTGTGCTCATTCACGAAACAAACGGCAACGTCAAAGGTTACCTCGTGGAGCGCGTTGACAGCATCGACTTCGTAAAAATTGCGGGGCCGGTTAGCGTAGAAGCCAAGTTCTTAAAGTATAGCGCAGGCGCTGACGGCGATACGATCTGGGCAGCTTTCCAACGTAGCGCTGATTGCTTTGGCTATCGTTTTAGCATCGTCCCCAAAGTGTTGGCAGACAAACTCGAAAACGAAATGCAGTACATCACGATGGTGGAGCGCAGCAATAACCCGCTCTTTACAGAAGACTTCACCAATGCGCAGATGACGGGTATCGGCAAGTTGAAAGACAACACCAACTATACGATCCTCGTTGCCGCTTACGATAAGTACGGCATCGCTTGCACGGCGCAACGCGTCGACTTCACTACGCCCCGCAAGACGCTTGTAGGCTCGCCGAAGATTACCGCTACGGTAGTTGAAACGAAGACGGACAACCTGACGGTTAAGTTTACGCCCAATTCCGACGTAGCCGGTTATGGCGTTTGCCTCTTCGAGAAAGGCCAAGCTGAGGCGCAGTTTGAGCAATGGGGCCCTATGATGGGCTTTGCCAACATGGGCGATATGATCAAACGCTTCAGCGGTAAGGATCACGTAGGTGAAGAAAACATCACGTGGAATGGTTTGAAGCCTAACACAGAATATGAAATCTACGCGCTTCCTTGGGATACAAAAGGAACGTATGCTGATATGGCGATCATCTATGCCACGACGAAGAAGCTCGGCGGCGAAGGTGTGGCTAAGGTAGAAATAGAGATCAAAGAGTTTGGCGGCACTTCTGAGGGCTACTGGCAGCGCGTAATCTATACACCTAATGACCAATCTTCGCTCCACCGCGATATCATTATGGACAAGGATGTTTACGATCAAGCTGACAAGGGCGAGGCTTACGTGCTGAAACTCCTCAAGGAAGATCATCCGCAAGATCCTTACTGGGATCAGTTTGGTGTTGACGACGTGAAATGGAATGCAGAGCCCAACAAGACTTACATTGCCTTCTCTATCGCAAAGAACGCGAAAGACGAATGGGGTCCTTTGGCCAGCAAGCAATTTACGACGCCCGCTCAGCCTAGCGGCCTGCCCAAGACGGTGAAGGCGGCTACTCGCATCGTGACGACGACTTACAACGGCCCGACGCAGCCTTTCGGCCGACTGATGCCGGTGCAGAAGGTCGATAACACGATCCGTTTGCAAGCAAAGTAAGATAGCTTAAACCTTATACAAAGTCCGACTTCCCTTTGAAGTCGGGCTTTTTTTGTGCTTTCTGCGTCAAAAAAGGCAGAAAGCATCGGCGGTCCTTAGCCTTGAGCGCGGCGCCGGCTTGTTACTGCAAGTTGCTACGTGTTGGGAAAAAAGTCCCATAGGTTGGAATTTTTGTTCCCCTAAGGGAAATTTTTTTCCCCATAGGTGGGACTTTTTACTCCCCTAAGGGGAATTTTCACGCGTAAGGTTTTGCGATGGCCGCACCCTATTGTCGTGTGCGCAGAAAACGGCCACCGCTGCATCGGTAAGTAGGCGCTGCACCGACGCCCCGTTGTGGCATAGTCAAGCCTAAATCTATGATGGCAGATCCTTTTGTATGCTTGTCGCGGCCACGGTTAAAGGTGAAAACGGCGCTTCTCTTTTTAGATCATGAGGAATGGTAGGTGACGAAAAAGTCAGATCGTCAGCTTGATACGCCCTTAAAGTAAAACGCTTGCAGACCTTGTTCTTACAC
>JABZGO010000311.1 GCA_015259305.1 Alloprevotella tannerae
TAACGGCACGATGCTTACCATCAGTTTTATACCACTCAATAAGCGGAGCTGTCTGGTTCTTATATACATCTAAACGCTTCCGAATCGTTTCTTCGTTATCGTCTGCACGTCCTGACGTCTTGCCACGATTGATTAAACGCTCCATTAGCATTTCATCCGGCACACTCAACTCTATCATAACATCAACCTCGCCCTTACGCTCCTTTAACATGCGTTTTAGGGCTTCGGCTTGAGGTATCGTGCGCGGGAAACCATCGAAGATAACACCATCACAAGGACAGAGAGAATCGTAGACATTAGCCAAAATATCGATCATCAACTCATCCGGAATAAGCTGACCTTTATCAATATAGCTTTTTGCAGTTTTTCCAAGTGATGTCCCGTTTTTGATTTCAGCACGTAAGACGTCACCAGTTGAAATGTGTTTGAAGCCGTACTTTTTTACAAGTAAATCGCTTTGCGTTCCTTTTCCTGAACCCGGAGCACCAAAGATTACAATATTTTTCATAAGGATAGGTTTTATTCTGTTACAGTATAAATATTCGGCAAGTTACGTCCTTCACCATCATAATCCAATCCATAGCCAAGAATAAAATCATTGGGGATTTTAAAACAACAATGATGAATATTCAGCGCCACTTTCAATTTTTCAGGTTTAACTAACAATGCTGCGATGATTACCTTTGCAGGCTTGTAAGTTTCAAGCGAAGCCAGCAGTTTTTGCATTGTCAGACCGCTGTCAATAATATCTTCCACGATGACAACAGTACGCCCTTCAAGAGATGTATCCAACCCTAAGATTTGCGTGACTTTACCCGTAGATGCGACGCCACTATAAGAAGCCAAACGCACAAAAGTAATTTCACAAGGAATAGTGATACCACGCAGTAAGTCTGCGGCAAAGATAAACGCGCCATTTAAGACGGAAAGGAACAAGGGCTTTTCGCCTTTCAACTCCTCGCTAATCTTAGCGGCCACTTCTGCTACGCGCGCTTTGATCTTTTCTTTGGGAATAGATACCACAAATTTTCTATCTCTTACTTGAATTGTATCCATCGTAAGTTTAAACTTTTGATTTTTTGAGCTACAAAAGTACGAAAGTTTTATCATTTTTTCCGCCCATATCCGCAATTTCTCACTTACGACTCTATTTCTTGTTTGCTTTCCTCTAATATGAGGAGGCATTTCTATCTGTATAGCAGACTGTAAGAGTCGATTCATCAACAACAAAGACTTAGTATTACAACCATCTGATATTGTTTTTTTACTTCAAGTCTCACATCGCGACTATCCTTTCTTGAAAAAAAACATTTACCATCGTGGTAGAACAAACCTACCCCCGTGATAGGACAGTTGTACGTTCACAATGGTATTTCCTACTTTTTAGTCTTAATCGTTCCTATGATAGTCCTTGCCGCAGCTAATTACGTCTTGTTATAACCGGAAATAAGAAGAGATAGACAGTCGGTAATACTTTAACGTACAGTACAGGCAATAAGATTTCAAAGAAAAAAAATTGCTTCTATTTTGCTTATCATAGAGTTTAGTTTACTTTTGCATATAAATTACAAATGCATTACAAATGGAAACGAATAACCAGCCTTCACAAATGCCAAATGAGACTCCGCAGTCTCAACCTCAACAGCAATACAATAATGGTCAGCCACAGTATAACAACGGGCAACCACAATACAACAATGGACAGCCCCAGTATAACAACGGGCAACCGCAATACAACAATGGACAGCCCCAGTATATC
>JABZGO010000312.1 GCA_015259305.1 Alloprevotella tannerae
GTAATAAAGACTCATATTTGGAACTTTGATTCTTTAAGATAGGAAGTTTATCATCTACAAAAAATATCACTATGGCAACATTAGATTTGACGAAGTACGGCATTACTGGCACGACCGAAATTGTGCACAATCCGTCTTACGAAAAACTCTTCGAAGAAGAAACGAAAGCCGGCCTTGAAGGCTTTGAGGTGGGTCACGTATCAGAACTCGGCGCTGTAGACGTTTTTACCGGCGTTTATACGGGCCGTTCTCCTAAAGATAAGTTTATTGTTAAGGACGAAACCAGCAAAGATACGGTTTGGTGGAATACGCCCGAATATCCTAATGATAACAAGCCGGCTACTCCGGAAGCGTGGGCTGTATTGAAAGACTTGGCTAAGAAAGAGCTTTCTAACAAGCGCCTCTTCGTAGTGGATGGCTACTGCGGTGCAAACCCTGCTACGCGCCTTTGCGTTCGCTTCATTATGGAAGTAGCTTGGCAGGCACACTTCGTGACGAATATGTTTATTCGCCCGACACAGGAAGAACTCGAAACGTTTGAGCCTGATTTTATCGTTTACAATGCTTCTAAGACTAAGGTAGAAAACTACAAGGAGCTGGGCCTCAACTCTGAGACGGCTGTCGTCTTCAACTTGACGAGCAGAGAGCAAGTGATCATCAATACATGGTACGGCGGCGAGATGAAAAAGGGTATGTTCTCTATGATGAACTACTTTAACCCGCTCCGCGGCATCGCATCTATGCACTGCTCTGCCAATACGAGCCTCGACGGCGAAAGCACGGCGATCTTCTTCGGCCTTTCCGGTACGGGCAAGACGACGCTTTCAACGGATCCGAAGCGTAGATTGATCGGTGACGATGAGCACGGATGGGACGATGAGGGCGTCTTCAACTATGAAGGTGGCTGCTATGCAAAGGTTATTCGCCTCGATAAGGAAAGCGAGCCGGACATCTATGGCGCTATCAAGCGCGATGCGTTGCTCGAAAACGTAACTATTGACAGCAAAACGGGTAAGCTCGACTTTGATGACAAGAGCGTGACGGAAAATACGCGCGTTTCTTACCCGATCTATCATATCAACAACATCGTTAAGCCGGTTTCTAAAGGCCCGCACGCAAAGCAGGTGATTTTCTTGTCGGCTGATGCGTTCGGCGTATTGCCTCCTGTTTCTATTTTGACGTCAGAGCAGGCTAAATATTACTTCCTCTCCGGCTTTACAGCTAAGCTCGCAGGTACAGAACGCGGCATCACGGAACCGACGCCGACCTTCTCTGCTTGCTTCGGCCAAGCTTTCTTGTCGCTCCACCCGACGAAATATGCGGAAGAGCTTGTTAAGAAGATGGAACGCGTAGGCGCAAAGGCTTATTTGGTGAACACGGGCTGGAACGGCACGGGCAAGCGTATTTCTATTCGCGATACGCGCGGCATCATCGATGATATCTTGAACGGCGAAATCGATAAGGCGCCGACGAAGACAATTCCTTTCTTCGACTTCGTAGTGCCTACGCAATTGCCGGGTGTAGATCCTGCTATTCTTGACCCGCGCGACACGTATGCTGACGCAGCTGAGTGGGAGAAGAAGGCGAAAGACCTCGCCGCACGCTTTATCAAGAACTTCGATAAGTTCTCCGGCAACGAGGCCGGCAAGGCGCTCATCGCAGCAGGTCCGAAACTCTAAGCAGAAGTTTGCGTCTTTCGCGACGTAAGTTTGATGTAAAAGTCAGCGGCTCGCTTCCTTTGTGGAGGCGGGCCG
>JABZGO010000313.1 GCA_015259305.1 Alloprevotella tannerae
GACATATATATAATGAGGGGAAACTACCGCGATGTGGTTTTGAGGCCTTTTTCTATGGGCATACGCACCTGCAGGTTTTGAAGAAAGATGCGGAGGGCCGACTGATTTGCAACGCCGGCAGTCCGACGTTTCCGAAAGGCGGAAATCCGAAGACCTACGCCTCGTATGAGCACGGACAAGTGACGATCCATTTGCTCGACGGTACGCCTTTGCAGACGCTCAGCATCGACTAAGCACGCCGATGGTTCAAATCCGCCTTGCGAAGGCGGGCACACATTATATAATAACAAAGCCGAAGAAAGCCGGGTGCAGCGTTTGCACTACTTTCTTCGGCCTATTTTTTAGCCATTCCTATTCCGCAGCCGGCGGCACTTTATCAGTGAAGCGCGCGGCGCAGCATAGCGGACGGCAAATTTACTTCGCCATCGCCAAAACTACTTCTACGATCTTCTTGCCCAACGCTTCGGCTGCTTCGGGCGTAGCTGCTTCCGAGAAAACACGGATAATCGGCTCCGTATTGCTCTTGCGCAGGTGCACCCATTCCGTTGGGAAATCGATTTTTACGCCATCGGTGTCGGTGATCTCTTGATCTTTATACATTTCCTTTACCTTCTCAAGGATGGCGTCTACGTCTGTGGTGGGTTGGAGGTCTATGCGACTCTTCGAAATAAAATATTCGGGGAATTGCTTTCTGATTTCAGAGACCTTCTTACCGGTTTTAGCCATATAAGTCAGCATCAAACCGATGCCCACTAAAGCATCGCGGCCATAATGTGCTTCCGGATAAATCACACCTCCATTGCCTTCGCCGCCAACAACAGCATTGATCTCCTTCATCTTCATAACGACGTTGACTTCGCCCACGGGAGCGGTGCCGTATGTGCCACCATATTGGCGCGTAACGTCACGCAGGGCACGCGTAGATGAAAGATTGGAGACCGTATTGCCCGGCGTGTGCTGCAAAACCCAGTCGGCGCAGGTCACAAGTGTATATTCTTCACCATACATCTCGCCATCTTCTTGGATGAAGACCAAGCGGTCGACGTCAGGATCGCAGACGAGGCCAATGTCATAGCCGCCTTTGGCCATCAGGCCGCAGATTTCGCCGAGGTGTTGCTTCAAAGGCTCGGGGTTGTGCGCAAAATCGCCCGTCGGTTCCCCGTTTAAGATCGTCACATCCTTCACGCCGAGTTGCTCCAACAGTTGCGGCAGGATGATACCTCCCACAGAGTTGACCGTATCCAAGCAAACGCGGAAATTGGCCTCGCGAATGGCGTCGACATCCACCAACTTCAAGCGCTTGATCAGGTCGATATGATATTGGTTGTAGTCGTTTTTCTCATAATAATGGCCTACGTGGTCCACGTCAGCATAGACAAACTTGTCCGTTTGATCAACCAAAGCAATCAGTTCGTGGGCAATTTCGGGCGCTATATATTCGCCGTTTTCATCCATAAACTTCAGCGCATTCCAGTGGCGCGGATTATGACTCGCCGTAATAATAATGCCGCCCGCAGCGTGCTCTGCCGTGATGGCCAGTTCGGTCGTAGGCGTTGTGGCGAGGCCGATATTAACGACGTCGAAGCCCATACCGAGCAGCGCGCCGCAAACGCAGTGGCTGACCATTTCTCCGGAGATGCGCGCATCGCGCCCTACGACGATTTTATTTTCATATTGTCCCACCAAGGGGCGACGAAGCATAGCAAAAGCCGTCACGGATTTTACGATGTCAAGC
>JABZGO010000314.1 GCA_015259305.1 Alloprevotella tannerae
AATTGCATCGGAAAGAAAAACAAGAGGTTACCGATCAACGAAGAGAAAGCCAGAACTAACAACGCATCAAAGAAATCGACGGGTATGCCCAAACTACGCAGAATAAAGAAATATTCAGAACTATTGCATACGCGCCCGACGTATTCTAAAACGAGCGAAGAGTAGAAAGCTTTTGGACGGGCATGCAGATAAGAGATATTTTGATCCACTTGCTGCATCGCCTGTTCATTTTTTGTATAAAATCGACGTGCATACTTCCTGATACCCGGTATTTTCAGCAATATCGAATAGAGTTTGACAATCAGGCCGTTTTTATAACCATAATAGAAAAAATAAAGCACGACGAAAAAGACCAAGACAAAGATGGCTAGAAGAATTATCGTAGTCGAATCTAAGCGATCTGTGTAAAACAGCACAAAACATACAACGCCGGTCATCCACAAGAAAAAGTGGGAAAGAATGTGCATCATCGAATAAAGAACGGTAGAAGACATTGCGCAAGGCGTTCCAATATAACGGCTCAATTCCATCACACGATAGGGAGCACCACCAAAACCAAAGGGTGTCGTATAACTAAAGGCGAATCCGCTAACCGTGAGTTTGTAAGCGTGCAAATAGGACAAGCGCTTATCGGGAGAAACACAATTGACGATTTCTTGGTAAGCTCGCGCATTGAAAGCATACACAACAGCCCAACAACCTACGACCGCGGGAAGATAAAATCCGGCATTAAGGAGTGAAGTTTGCCAATCGGCGAAATCCGTTCCAAAACTATACAGCATAAAACCTATGCTGACCAACCCGAACAAAAGAAAGAGGTTTCTATATAGAGGCTTCATAAGTCGGCAGATTTTGATAAAGTTGGCGACAAAGTTGCTCGTGGCGTTGGCGCATATAGAAGAACAGCACATTCATCACCGTTATCTCAAAAATAAAATAGGCCCACGGAACAAAGCATAGAAGCGAAATGTATAAAACGATGGCTCGCGTATTAAAAGTCAAGATGTTGGCATATTTCATCAAAGGCAAACTGCCTTGACGGAAGTCCTTTCGGAGCTGTTTGGGCCAACTTTGTTCACCTATTTTCGCTTGTAATGCTGCGCGTAAATGCTGAAAAGAAGGCGTCATCTGCTCTTGGCTTTTGGTATATCCAATATAAAAATACAAGAACAACTTTTGTATAAAATCATTTCCCCAACGAAGCGCTTCATAATCTGCCTTTACTTTCGCAGAACTATCTAACTCGCTACCGGATTTACCTTTTAGTACAAAAAGATGCACATTGCGATAATAATCGGCTAATTGGCATTGTTTGGCATGGCAAACTAGTCCGGCCAAAGCCGCTAAAAGCCAAATCCAAACGCCCCAAACAGGTGTCAGACGCAAACAAATAAAGAAATAAATTGTGAAGAACCAAGCATCGCCTGCGAATCCATCCAAGATACGACCTAATTTAGTTTTCTGGCCTGTCATTCGAGCGAGTTGTCCATCGCAACTATCATAAATATTTGCCCATACAAGAAGGCAAATACCGCAAACAGTCCAACGCAAATCCTCAAAATAGAAGCAAAAACCAGCTCCTACACCTAAGAAGATGCTAAAGATGGTCACGATATTAGGATGAACGTGGAGGCAAGCGAAGAGTTTCGCCCACAAATAGCCAAGCGGGCGTGTAAAATATAAGTCCAACCATTCTT
>JABZGO010000315.1 GCA_015259305.1 Alloprevotella tannerae
ATAATTGAGTCCGCGCGCCAGCGACTGCTCCAGTTCGCAGCAGTTTTGCAAGCCGGCTTTCTCCAGCCGCTCGAAGACGAAAGCCAATTCGTCTACGCCCAGCAAGCCCGTCGGCGACGTCGACAACCAATCGCGCAGCACGGCCAATTTTTCGCTGTTCTCCCCCTTCAGTTCGATGATGGGTTGCAATTTTTCCACCGCTTGCTCATCTAAGCCCGCTGCCATCAGTTCGTCCTTCACTTTGTCCCAACCGATCTTATCGAGCTTATCCATCGCTACCGTGATCTCCACCAATTTATCCGCGGCGCCCAATACTTCAGCGATGCCGGAAAGCACCTTGCGGTTGTTAATCTTGATGCAGACGCGAATCTGCAGCCGTTTGAAAACCTCATCGATGATCTGCATCAATTCCACTTCGTTGAGCAGCGAATCAGAGCCGACCACGTCAGCATCACATTGGTAAAACTCTCTATAACGTCCCTTTTGCGGACGATCGGCGCGCCATACGGGTTGAATCTGATAGCGCTTAAAAGGCAGTTGGATCTCTTCGCGGTGCTGCACGACGTAGCGAGCGAAGGGCACGGTAAGATCATAGCGCAACCCCTTTTCGCAAAGCAGCGTCGCGAGGTGGCCCAATTTTTCCTCGTTCCAATCCTTAGCGCTCAAACCCGCCATAAAGTTGCCCGAATTGAGCACTTTGAAAAGCAGACGGTCGCCCTCTTCGCCATATTTTCCCATCAGTGTCGATAGATTCTCCAAAGCCGGCGTTTCGATCTGCCGAAATCCGTAGAGCGCATACACCTCTCGGATCGTGTTGAATATATAATTGCGGCGCGCCATCTCTACCGGAGAGAAGTCGCGTGTACCTTTAGGAATGCCGGGTTTTGCCATAATCAGAGTAGCATTGAGTTTGAGCCATTGCCCCTCGAATCTTCACGCCATCAAGCGGCAAAAGGCCGCCAAACGCTCGTTAGCAGTCGAAGAGTTGTGGCATTATTTTTTCTTTCTGTGAAACGGTGACAAGCATCGCGCTGTTTGCGAAGCGTCAGTCTTGTCTTATTTTCGCTACAAAGTTAATACATTCAGCCTAAAACGCGCCAACGCGCGGCCTACAATTGACCCGCGCTCATCCATTGTTCATTTTTATAACCCAATGATCGAGGTACAACGAAAACAATCCGGACAACTATTCACAACAACAACGACTTGCATCGTTAGTGACAGGGTTGTCGCTCCGTTCCTCAACCCTGCCACGATGAAAGACCAACCCTAAGGGGTTGCACACTATGTATGCTTGCTTATCCGGGGTTAAGCCACGCTGTGCCTTAACCCCGGCCTGCCAAAAGACCAACCCTAAGGGGTTGTTGTCGCTATCTGTGGCATCGGGGTCGAATTATGCCTGCCCTGTCATTATGTGTATGCACCTTTTATTTGACCTACTAATCAATCATATTGAATGCCTACGTCTTCCGCCTCAAATAACCCCATCGGGGTTAGTCTTTTGGCAGGGCAGGGTTAAAGCGTGAGCGCTTTAACCCTGCCTAACGCGTCCCCGCATTGACAACCCCTTAGGGTTGGTCTTTCAAAAACGTCCGCGAATCGGTACGCAATGGATACCCTCCAAATAATAATGGACAATAGCAACGACTCACGTCGTTAGTGGCTGGGTTGTCGCTCCGCTCCTCAACCCTGC
>JABZGO010000316.1 GCA_015259305.1 Alloprevotella tannerae
GCCTTTATCCTCACGAGCGCAAACCCTCCGCGCCCATCCTGCGCGCCTCCGCACCAATGCGAAATACGCTGAAAATAAGCTATGCATAGCAAATGTTAACAACATCCGAACTCAGCAGAGCCTCGACCGCAAACTCCCGCCAACCCATCAGCCCTCAAAGAACAGAAAAAGACTATTTTGTTTGCTTACTTCGAGATAAGTTTGTAATTTTGCGCCGATTTAGAGTCCGTTGGGGCAAAACAAGAGAAGCCGATCGGCATCCGCCTTGCGGAGAAATCCGTTATCTAACAAAACATCAATGTACGCAATCGTAGAAATTAACGGTCAGCAGTTTAAGGCAGAAGAAGGCAAGAAGCTCTTCGTGGCTCACATCCAAGCCGCTGAAGCTAATCAGACTGTTGAATTTGAGAAAGTTTTACTCGTAGACAACGACGGGACAATCAACGTAGGCACGCCTACAGTGGCCGGCGCAAAAGTTGTTTGCGAAGTGATCACGCCGCTGGTTAAAGGCGAGAAAGTATTGGTCTTCCACAAGAAGCGCCGCAAAGGCCATCGCAAACTCAAAGGCCATCGCCAACAGTTTACAGAGGTCACAATCAAGAATGTAATTGCTTAACTCCAAAACGTAGAAGAAAATGGCACATAAGAAAGGTGTAGGTAGTTCTAAGAACGGCCGCGAATCAGCTTCGCAGCGATTAGGTGTTAAGATTTGGGGCGGCCAATATTGCCAAGCAGGCAATATCATCGTCCGTCAGCGTGGTACGGCTCACTATCCGGGAAAAAATGTCGGAATGGGCAGCGATCATACGCTCTATGCCCTAGTTGAAGGCACGGTAACGTTCCGTAAAGGTAAACACTTCGGAAAGCCCAACCGTAGCGTAGTCTCTGTTGAGCCCAAAGCTGAAGCTTAACCATCCATAAAGAAAAAAAGGGGGATGGATTCGGCATATGCCAAAATCTATCCCTTTTTTAATTCTCTGAAAGGTAAGAAAAAGGAGGTCGTGCGACAACGCATAACCTCCTTTTTACACATCCTAACGCCGCACAACCAGCAACACACAACCCTACAACATCACGAATATGACCACGATCCAAATACAATCGGAAGCCGACTTAACACAAGCCGCACGCAGCTTTATCGCCGCGATGAAAGACCGCACCATATTTGCCTTTTACGGCAAAATGGGAGTCGGCAAAACCACTTTCATCAAAGCACTTTGCCAAACCTTAGGCGTTGAGGACGTAATCACCTCGCCCACTTTCTCTTTGGTCAACGAATATACCGACAGCGAGGGCAACAGCATCTTCCACTTCGACTTCTATCGCATCAAGAAGTTGGAAGAAGTCTACGATATGGGCTATGAAGATTATCTTTACTCAGGTGACGTCTGCCTGCTCGAATGGCCCGAACTGATCGAACAACTACTGCCCGAAGACACCGTCCGCGTCAACCTTACGGAAAATGCCGACGGATCTCGCACGCTGACAATGGACTAAGCGCTACGCCAAACGGCGCGCGGCACGCCCCAAGTTCAGCCGGTCGCCAGAGTATCTCGGACAGCGCCGGCCCGCCCTAAAAGCGCAGCGACTCGCCACCGAACAGCCGCATTAAATTCTCGGCCGGCAGCCATAAAATATGCCCCTAAGCTGAAGCGCTT
>JABZGO010000317.1 GCA_015259305.1 Alloprevotella tannerae
TTTCTGAATCGTAACGCCTCACGGTGATGTGCGTTTCGCCAATTTTCCAAGGCCGAAGTGCTCTCTTGTTAATCGCCGGCGAGGGCTGCACGTGTAGTTGTACGAGTTGGCGGCGCGCCAGTGTGTCGGCCTGAAAGGTCGTGTAGTTGTCCTGCCAATAGTAATAGCCGGCGTTGCGGAAGAGTTTGCTGATGCGCGCTTGTTCGTCAGTCAGTCGAACAGCGGAAAAAGCATCTCCGCTGCGAAGTAGGCGCTTGTCGTGCGTGGCTTGCAGCAAACTGTCCTGTGCGGGCGGAAAAGAAAGATAAGTAATGGAGTCGAGCAGCGACAATGGGCCAACTTGTACGGCGTAAGCCACTTTCGCTTTCTTTGGATTCTTCTCCGGGTGGATTTCATAATTGACCTTGCCGCTGAAAAAACCATAATTGCGCAGCGTGTTTTGCGCCACTTTGGCGCGCATATCCGGACTAACGCTCGTGATAAGTACGGGCGTCGTGGCGAAACTCTTAAACATCCATTTACCCAGTTTGGTCTCCGACTTCACAAAGGCGTTGTAGGCCCATAAGCCCAACTGCAATGGCGAGCTATGATAGGATGAACCAAACAAGGCATTGTTTGGCCGATAAGCTAATACGGCCTCTACTTCTTCCTTGGCCGTCTCTAAGGCGGCTTTCGTGATCTCTTGCTTGCGCGAAGCGGCCTTGGCGGCTGCTTGCTCCGCTGCGGCTTGAGCAGAATCTGACTGCTTAAGGTTGGCAAGCGTACTTAAGCCGCTTTTGCCTGAGAGTGCGTCGTCGATGGCATTGACGGCGTCGGAGATCGTCGTGATGACGCCGACGGAATCTCGCCTCACCTTCGACGGTTTTGCGGGCTCTTGCGAGTAAGTGATTTGCTTGATGCCGGTATAGAGCACCTGGCCTTCGGGCAGTTGGCTCGTCGTCGAGCAAGCACTGAACAAAAGGAGGAGCAGGGTGGGAAATAGTAGGTGCTTAAAAGCCATAAGTCGTTATAAACTTTGTCGGTTATTGCTTCTTCTTCGATGCCGGCTGTTGATCCTTCGTCTTTTTCTTCCAGAAGATGAACAAGTCGCCGAAGCGATCCGTCTTTTTGCGCACGGAGTAGCCGACGCCGGTCTTCGTGAGCAAGCCTTCGAGCGGATCAATCGAGTCGCGCTCATAGAAGATGCGGGCATAGCGAGTGGCGCCTTGGTTGATTTTGTATTCTATGCTGACGTTGTTGATGATACTCTCAGCGCTGTTGTCGGCTTCTTTGCCCGCACTGACGCGGCCGCCGATGATGACGCTGATACGATCGTTCCAAAAGCGCTTAGCAAACCGGAAAGAGTAGTCGGTTGTGACTGTTCCGACCGACGAAGTGCCGGTTTCTACGCCCAAACTAATATCTACGGTCTTCAAAGCCTTGCCGGCGATGTTCTGAATCTCATTCTGCAAGAAAGCGTTTAGCGCATTGTTGGCCTTGAAGCCTGAGCCGGCTGAGGAGTTGTCGGCTATGAACATTCCCGTTGCCATCATCGCCACCGCAGCTTTGCTTCTTTGCTCCTGGCTCATTGATGCCAGCGTATTCTGAACCGCCAAATCTTCGGGCGCTTCAATCGTAAACTCCAAACCCATTTGATCAAGGGGC
>JABZGO010000318.1 GCA_015259305.1 Alloprevotella tannerae
TTTCAGAGGAAGCTGATCAACGAGAAACCCATGCCGCCGCAAAGTACGCGGATGCTGACCGCCACTTTGCGCAGGCGGCAACAAAGGGCGAGAATGTGTCTAAAAAGTGCCTCATATATCGTAAAAATTTAGGCTAAACCTCTTGCAAAAATAAAGATTTCCAACGAATTTGCTTAGTTTTGCAGTAAACTATTACGCAACTTATTATGGAAAAGAGGCAGATCGGAACGTATAAGTTCAAGGTAGAGCCTTTTTCGGAAGACTTTACGGGACGCATAGCTTGGGGAAACTTGGGCAATATCTTACTGCGCTGCGCGCAAAAGCACGCTTCGGAGCGCCATTTTGGCTTCGGGCCAATGAGTGAGGAGCAATGGAGCTGGGTTTTCTCACGCCTCATAATCGAAATAGAGGACCGGCCCCTCGCCGATGCAGACTTCAGCGTCTCGACGTGGGCCGACAGCGTCGTCAGACAGTTTACGACGCGCCTCTTTACCATACAAGATGCTACCGGGCGGGAGATAGGACACGCTTACAGCGTATGGGCATTGATCGATCTGCGCACAAGGCAGCCGGTAGACTTGGCGCAGTTATCGCACTTTCAAAACGTACTGCTCCCAACGCCGGACTTCCCCATCAAAGGGCCGGGGCGCATCCGCTTAAAGCCTGAAGAAACGACTCAAGCTGTAAGCATCGGACGCGTAAGTTGCTGCGATTTGGACTCAAACGGGCACGCGAATTCGATACGATTGTTAGAAAAAGTGCTGGATCTGTTTTCTAAAGAATGGTATGAGCACAATAGGCTGCGCCGCGTGGAGATAGCTTACGCAAAGGAGACGTTTTACGATCAAGAATTGCACTTCTATAAGGCGAAACGCGAAGGGGGAGTCTACGATGTTGAGATTCACCACGCCGATGGCGCGACTGCGGTAAAGGCGCAATTGACCTTCACGCCCATTATGCCAACAACGGGATCTTAATATGGAAGCGGCCGCTGCGCCGTACACATTATATATATAATAGGCGCGAGCCGGCGGGTGGAAAATGCGCTTTTGTTTTGCCTTTTATCTGATTTGGGCTAACTTTGTCTGCTCAAAAGGAACTTATGAACGAAACGTTACTGCAACGAATCAAACAACGCTACGGAATTGTAGGCAACGCCGAGGGTCTTAATCGGGCCATCGACGTCGCACTTAAGATTGCGCCCGTTGATCTCTCGGTTCTCATTATGGGGGAAAACGGTGTGGGAAAGGAAATCTTTCCCCGCATTATTCATGATAATAGTGCGCGAAAGACAAAAAAGTATTTCGCCGTCAATTGCGGGGCTATTCCGGAAGGAACTATTGATTCGGAGCTCTTTGGTCACGAGAAAGGGGCTTTTACCGGCGCTGTAGAAAAACGCGAAGGCTATTTTTCCGTGGCAGATGGCGGTACGCTTTTCTTAGATGAGGTCGGCGAATTGCCCCTACAAACGCAAGCACGCCTCCTCCGCGTCTTGGAAACCGGCGAATTTATCCCCGTCGGCTCAAGTCAGGTGAAAAAGACTGACGTACGCATCGTTGCAGCCACGAACGTTAACAT
>JABZGO010000319.1 GCA_015259305.1 Alloprevotella tannerae
GGATATATGCCCCTCTCGTTTCGCTTTCCGACAGGTCGCATTGCCGTGCAGTCGTATCCGTCCTCTATTGCTGCCGGTGCATTTATTTTCAGATGAGGCCTTTATGAGCGAGGATGATCGGCGACTTATCTTTGCATCAACTTAGGTTGCTTATCGTTTGCTCGCGCCAAACCATCGTTTGCCGAGACCAAACTATGGTTTGCTGGGAGCATACTATCGTTTGATGCCGCCAAACAATAAATCCTCTACACTTTGAGGCGCATTTCCCGACTGCTCGGTCTGCCTTTTAGCGCCGGCGGCGCGCGGTGGAAGGTCGTTGGCCTCGTGCAAGTTGTTTTGCATTGCCGCCCCCTTGTCATCCTCAGCTGAAGGTGCGCCAAAAGGCAGAGAGACGGCGCACGAGTGGGCGACAAAAACCAAGAACGGCTCGTGTATTTCAAGCCACGTTTCCTATTTTTGGTGAAAAAAGAGCGACAAGGTCGTCCTGAAAGAAATAATTTGATTATTTTTGCACACCAAGAACAAAAGAAGGCGATCAGCAGCGCGTATTGATAGTAAAATTTTAGTCGGTCGCTGCTCAAAAGCCTAAAACGAAAAAATGGACGATTACCACGCGGAAAATTACGATTGATAAGGCCGGGAACCGATGCAAAGGCTTCCCCGCCCAAATAATCATGGAGGAAAGCTTATGCGAACGTACTGGAACACCGATCAGAGTCTGCGCAATCTGGATAAGTGGGAACCCAACTGCTGGGTGCAGGTCACTTGTCCAACTCCGGACGATGAAGATTTTCTCTTCAACGAACTAGAAATTCCTACTTACTTTCTCGACGACATACGCGATAAAGACGAGCGTGCACGCTATGAATATGAAGAAGGATGGTCACTCATCATTCTGCGTATTCCCTATGTGAAAGAAGTGCGCTCACAAACGCCGCACACAACTATACCTTTGGGCATTATTCTTAATAAGAACATCTGCGTAACTGTGTGCAACTATGAGACAAATATGATGATCGACTTCATTTCTTACCAACAGAAAAGAAATGCGGGCTTCACCGATTCCGTCGATCTCGTCTTTCGTCTTTTCCTTTCTTCATCTGTTTGGTATCTGAAGCGCTTGAAGCAGATCAATGTCTTGATCGAGGAGGCTAAACATAAGCTCGACCATTCGATAAACAACGAGGACTTGATCGGTTTGAGTCGCTTGCAAGATAGTTTGACCTACTTTATTACCTCCATTCGTGGTAATGAGACCTTGCTGGCCAAACTGAAGTTTAAGCTTCCCATTGATGAGTTGGACGCCGACTTGATTGAAGACGTCAATATCGAGATGAACCAGGCACGCGAAACGGCTAACATCTACGCAGACATATTGAAGTCGACGATGGATACGTATGCGAGCGTGATCAATAATAATATGTCCGACCTGATGAAGCAGATGACGTCGGTTTCCATTATCCTGATGTTCCCGACCTTGATTGCCAGTATTTTCGGTATGAACTTAGTGACCGGTTGGGAAAACGAATGGTGGAGTTTCCCGGCAGTCGTGGCCGGCTCAAT
>JABZGO010000031.1 GCA_015259305.1 Alloprevotella tannerae
GAGGAAGGTGGACGAAACGCTCATTTATCGACGTCGGCAAGATACGCCCTACGCTTCTGTTTCAATCTTCTACGACTTTGAACTGCCCTATGAGCCGAAGAGTGACGTGATGCTCAAAACTTTCAAGCTCATTCTTCAGATGATGTATACAGATACTATTCGCGAAGAATCAGGCGGCGCTTATCACGTCAGCGTAAATACGGAGTTAGATGGCTTGAAAATGCCTAATGCGCTTTTGAAAATCGCCTTTCGCACAGATCCGCAGCGCTATGAGGAGTTGATTCCCTTGGTCTACGAACAATTACTTCGCTTGGCGGAACACGGACCTACGCAGGAGTTATTACAAAAATCAAAGGAATTCTTGCTGAAAGCGTACCGGCAGCAAGCTCGCTCCAATCATTATTGGCTACACATCTTATATAATATGGTGTATCGCGGAGTGGATTTTGACACCGACTATGAAAAAATAACGGAGGCAGTCTCTGCGCACGACGTACAGCAACTTTGTGCGGAAATAATCGCTCAAAAGCGGCGAATTGAGGTCACAATGTTGCCGCTTTAAAGCGATTTTGTGGACTCTTTACGGGACATTCTTCGAAAAGAAATTGGTCTAATTAGGCGAAAATATAGGTAAAATGCACCGTATTAAAGGCTATGAAGCCTACTTTTAGCTTTTTTGTGCAGAAAATAATCTCCATCTATTGTAACATCCGTACCTTTGCACCGTCATTAAAGAAACGGCGCGAGAAACGCACCACTTCGGTGAGTCACCTCCGCCTTTCGCCTCGAGGCTTTGAAGATAAGAGGAATGAAGAAGCAACTATCAGAGACGATAAATACAAATAAGAGAAGAACAAATCATTTATAAAAAGGAATCGGTAGGCATAAGCCTCCGTATGTTTAACTAAATTATTTAGACAATGAAAAAGTTATTCCTAACATTTGCATTCGCAGTAGTTACTATCGCAGCTAGCGCACAAGTTTACCTTGGTGGTGAAGGCAGTTTTTGGCGTAATCCGAACGACAATCACACTCAGTTCTCTTTGAGACCGGAAATCGGTTACAAACTCGATAGCGATTGGTCACTGGGTATGCAAGTAGGTTACCAATACGACTACCTAAAAGGCATAGACGTGCACACGGTTAACGTTGCTCCTTACGCTCGTTACACTTTCGCAAAGCTTGGTCCCGTTAAGTTCTTTGCTGACGGCGGTTTCGCTTTCTTTTCTTCAACGGCAGACGCTTCCGGTAGCCACGATCCCAAATACTCTACTTGGCAAGTTGGCATCACGCCGGGCCTTTCAGTAGATTTGAATAAACGCATTTCATTCATTACTCACTTTGGCTTCTTGGGCTATCGTGATTCCGACTACAAGAATGGCGGCAGTTCAGTATTCGAAGGCAACGTATTGGGTGAAGACGGCTTCGGCTTCCGTTTGGACGCTTCTACGCTCCAATTTGGTTTCGTATACAACTTCTAAAAATAGCCGGACATTGTCCGCTTTTTAAACGGCGCCCCGCTATCTTCAACGATAGCGGGGCGTTGCTTTGTTAATGTAGGGCTGCAAAAGAAGTCTACGCTTCCACCACGAAGCAGGATTATAATGTACGCCACCCGGCTTAAGTTGCTGCCAAGAAAAGAAATGCTCCGAAAGCCTTTTGGTTTTCGGAGCATTTATATCGCTAAACTAACGATCGGCTTATTTTGACTTAAGCGCGTCAGTGACCTTGATTGTATCCTTCTCAACGAAAGTTTTATCCTTATCGTTTTGAGAAATAACCACATTCAAGTTGTCGTTGTTTGCATCATAATAGATTGTCGTCTGATAAGCCGGCACTTCGTGCGCCTTACCGCCCGTCGTCTTGTAAATTCCATTCTCGGAAACGATCGGCGTAACCGTATTGAAATACTTCACTACGTTGTCAAATTCGCCGCCAACCAACTTCTGCAAACGAGCCTTAAGATCTGCGTTGTTTAAGAGGTTGATCTCCGTCGGAGTTTTACCTTCATTCGTGGTGAAGAGAGCCTTCACGCTGTCTGTTTTTGCAGAATCAGTAGCTACCTGCATAGAATCGTTTGTTGCGGGTGTTGCTTCTTTTGTCTGTTGCTTGCAAGCCGTAAAGCCTAAACCAATTACGAGCGCTGCAGCCAAAATAAATGTCTTTTTCATTGCTGTTTTTATCAAGTTTAATTTATATGGAGCAATATTACTCCACGCCGCAAAAATACGCAATCCGTTTGGCATACATCAAGAAATTAAAGAAAATTAGCCGAAGCTACTCTATCTTAGCTTTTCTCCACCCGACTTGGCATCTTTGTCTAAATTATGGCCAATAATAGCTGATTCTCTCCTTTTTAATTGTTTGTATACGGAGAAGGGCGTATTTTTGCACCGCAATCTATAATTGACTTATTGTTTAACACATTCAAGACTATCACTATTCTACAATGGGATGGATTAACGACATACTTTATAATCAAGATTCGGCGGCGCATACTATCGGTCTATATGCGGTAGTCATATCATTAGGCATCTTGCTGGGTAAGATCAAGATCCGAGGTTTTTCTTTTGGAATGACGATCGTGCTTTTTATCGCCATATTGATGGGCCACTTAGGCTTCCGCCTCAACCAGCAGGTATTGCTCTTTATGCGCGATTTCGGACTTCTGATTTTCGTCTACACGGTAGGCTTACAGATGGGTTCGAGCTTCTTCTCCTCTTTTCGACAATCAGGCATTCGACTCAACGTCTTGGCCATCTTTGTCGTACTGCTGAACCTCATCGTCTTGTTTACGATCTATTTTTTCAATAGCGATAAGACGAGCATTTTCCAATTGGTCGGCATCATGTCGGGCGCCGTGACGTGTACGCCCGGATTGGGTGCCGCGCAGCAGGTTTTGCAGGAAGCACCGGGCGATTATGCGCAGACAATCTCGCAAATGACGATGGGCTATGCCGCATCTTATCCTGTCACGATCATCGCTTCGGTCCTCGTGATGGCATTGATCAAGCTCATCTTCCACATCAATCCGGCAGACGAACAAGCTGCCGTAGAAAAAGAAGAAGCCGATGCTCACGTAGAACCATTTATCGGCACATTTAAGTTAACCAATACGCTAATCGATGGCATAACGGTATCTAAGTTGCACAACGTTTACGATCACGATTACGTCGTTTCGCGCATACTAAAGCCGGACGGGCAGATCTTAATACCCGGTTACGACACGCAAATCGGCGTCAACGATCTGCTCTTAGTCGTAATGGCGCCCGAAGATGTCGAGGCTTTCCGGCAGATTGTGGGGCCTGTGGTAGAGCGCAACTGGGATAAGGAGCCGGGAAAGGTCGTTTCGCGCAACATTCTCATATCCAATCCAAAAATCAATGGAAAACAGCTGGGTGCACTGCGCATACGCAATGGTTACGGACTGAATGCTACGCGCGTAACGCGTGCCGGCGTCTCACTTTTGGCTTCTCGCCATCTCACTTTGCAGGTCGGCGACAAACTGACGGTCGTAGGTCGCGAAGCTGACGTTGATCATTTGGCCGGCCGCTTGGGAAATTCGCAGAAACACCTGCGACAACCCAACATGTTTACCTTCTTCTTCGGCATACTTCTCGGTATTATCCTCGGTAGCGTGCCTATTGCTTTTCCGGGTATGGCGATGCCGTTACGCTTAGGACTCTCCGGCGGCCCATTGATCATCGCGATTTTAATCAGCCGCTATGGCTATAAGCTCAAGTTAGTCTCTTATACATCCACCTCTGCCGCATTGATGATTCGCGAATTTGGTATGTGTATTTTCTTAGCCTCAGTCGGCTTCGCCGCCGGCCCCAAGTTTGTCGAGTCAGTCTTTAGCGCCAACGGCGCACAATGGGTTTTCTGGGGTTTCCTCATTACGACTATTCCCTTAGTCGTAGTAGCTACCTACGCGCGCTTGAAATATAAGATCAACTACTTTACTATTCTCGGCTTCATTTGCGGAGCTTACACCGATGCTCCCGCTTTGGCCTATGCCGATAGCGAGGGCAACAACGATGCAGCGCTTGTAGCCTACTCCACGGTCTATCCACTCATCACCTTCCTTCGCGTCCTGTGCGCCCAGTTTATCGTGCTGGCCTTCTTGGCCGTATGATAAGTCGCGGCGCCACAATCTTATATTCTTTGGCGGCCTTTCCGCTTCCTTATTTCCACCCTCGCCCCTATCGGGACGAGGGTGCGCTCATTTTACCCCTTTGAAAGTTTATTCTCATCCTGTTTCCACATTCCCGACTCCACTTCCTTGCGCATCAATTTCAGCAAAGGACTCGACCGCCCGCAAGCAAATAAACGCCCCATCAGAATCACCATCATCAACCCATAATCTCACTACAAAAAACACGCACGAAAAGCCGCCAAAAAGTCAAGAAATCCCGCCCTACGCTCAAACGCCCATTGTTTGCTCCCGCCAAACAATCGTTTGACCCCACCAAACCATAGTTTGCTCCCACCAAACAATCGTTTGGTGCCGGCAAACAATAAACACCTCGGACAAAAATAGTCACAAAACCGGCGGAAATAAATTCAAAAGAAACCGGAACGCCTCACTGTTTCTCATATTACCCGCAAAAGGCGAGACAAAGAAGAAGATTAAGCCCTTACGCCTTGAACCGGTTTGCATCAAAATCGAGAGAGGGCAAACCGGCACTGAACAATGCTAAACCTTGCGCGACACATAAGGATATAAAAAAAGAGAAAGACAAAACTGCCTTTCTCTTCATGTGACCCCGGTGGGACTCAAACCCGCGACACTCAGAACCGGAATCTGATGCTCTATTCAACTGAGCTACGGGGCCTACATTTTTCCGGTGCAAAAATAGACATTAAAGGCCAACAAGCAAAATTTGGCAAAGACAAAGCGGAAAAAACTTTTAATCTCTTGGTAATTATGCGTGAAACTCGTATCTTTGCGGACATAAAAGGGTGAGGGACTTTTTGAAGTTCCTCATTTGTTTTTAACCGTTTACGTCTGTTTGCGTCACGCTTCTTCACAGATCGCGAACGGTAGCCGTAAGGGGAAGCGCCATCTCGTCCGAAAAATAAGAGCAGATGGGGCGCATTCTCATATCTTTATATACGTATGATAGATAAAAACGTCGTAAAACAACTGGTAGAGGAATGGCTCGATGGAAAAGATTATTTTCTGACGGACCTGACCGTTTCCCCGGACGATCGCATCGTCGTAGAGATGGATCACGTAGAGGGGGTTTGGATTGAAGACTGTGTAGACTTAAGCCGTTTCATCGAAGAACATTTGAATCGCGACGAGGAAGACTACGAGCTAGAAGTGGGCAGTGCAGGCATTGGCCAACCATTTAAGGTGCATCGCCAATATGAAATTCACCAAGGCTCTCCGGTCATCGTCTTAAGCTGCGAAGGCAAGAAGCTACGCGGCATATTAAAGGACGTAGCGCCTGACCACTTTGTCCTAACCATTAAGGAAAAAGTGCGCCTCGAAGGGGCAAAGCGCCCGCAATGGGTAGACCGAGACCTCACCTTCCGCTTCGAAGACGTTAAATATACAAAGTACGACTTAGACGCTAAATAAATGCACCCGCGGCTATGGCGTACCGGTCATAGGCAGACGATGCTTGGTTCACGTAAATAATAAAAACAACATACAATGCCCAGAAAGAAAACCGAGGTGATCAGCCTCACCGATACCTTTGCTGAGTTTAAAGAGAACAAAAATATAGACCGCATGACGTTGGTCAGCGTGCTGGAAGAGAGTTTTCGCAGCGTAATTACAAAGCTCTTTGGTTCAGACGAAAACTTCGACGTGATTGTCAATCCTGACAAAGGCGACTGCGAAATCTATCGCAACCGCGTAGTCGTGGCCGACAACGCGATTGAAGACCACAAATCGCAAATCAGTCTGACAGAAGCACGCGAGATCGACTCCGACTATGAGGAGGGCGAGGAAGTGAGCGAGCCTATTAACTTCGAAAAGTTTGGCCGTCGCGCTATCTTGACACTTCGCCAAACGCTCGCCAGCAAACTGCTCGAGCTGGATCACGACGCACTTTTCAATAAGTATAAAGATCGTGTGGGCGAAATCATTGCTGCTGAAGTGTATCAGACGTGGAAGCAGGAAACGCTCTTGATGGATGATGAGGGTAACGAACTCTTCTTGCCTAAGAACCAACAAATACCGCGCGATTTCTTCCACAAAGGAGACAACGTCCGTGCTGTGATTGATCGTGTCGACAACTTAAACGGCTCACCCAAGATCTTCTTGAGTCGTACAAGCCCCGAATTTTTACGCCGCTTGCTCGAGCAAGAAATCCCCGAAATCGGCGACGGTTTGATCTCGCTCAAGCGCATTGCCCGCATTCCCGGAGAGCGCGCAAAGATTGCCGTAGAAAGCTACGATGACCGCATTGATCCCGTAGGTGCTTGCGTCGGCGTAAAGGGGAGCCGTATTCATGGCATTGTAAGAGAATTGCACAATGAAAATATCGACGTTATTAACTTTACGTCGAACCCCGCGCTGTTTATCCAGCGTGCGCTCAACCCGGCACAAGTCTCCAGCATCCAATTGGATGAAGAAAACCGCAAGGCGCAAGTATATCTGCGTCCGGAAGAAGTATCACTGGCCATCGGTAAAGGAGGTCAGAACATCAAATTGGCTTCAATGCTCACGGAATATACGATCGACGTCTTCCGCGAAGTAGAGGGCGATGATCAGGAAGACGACATCTTCCTCGATGAGTTTGCTGATGAAATCGATCAATGGGTCATCGATGCGATTAAGTCTATCGGCCTGCAAACGGCAAAGGATGTATTGAACGCTCCGCGCCAAATGTTGATTGAAAAAGCCGACCTCGAAGAGAGTACCGTAGATGAAGTACTCCGTATATTGAACGCAGAGTTTGAGCAATAAATACTAATAATCCGTTTTTCCCCTTTCACCACCGAAGCATGAGCATAAGATTAAATAAAGCCCTCAAAGAGTTTAACATAGGTAAGGATACGGCTGTAGAATTCTTGGCAAAAAAAGGCCATGAAATAGAGTCGAACCCCAACACTAAATTGTCAGACGAACAATATGATTTGTTGCGTCGCGAATTTCAGAAAGATGAAGAGGTGCGCCGCAAGGCTACGGAGCTGAGCCAAGGCCGCCAGCAAGAGAAGAAAGAGAAAAAGGCGCAAAAGTCAGAACGGCGGGCGGCAGAAGAGGTAAAAACTGTCGTTCCGGAGGACTTGCGTCCACAAATCAAAATCAAAGGGCAAGTAGATCTTGAAGCTTCCGCAAGCGCGGAGCCTGCTCCCGAAGAGGGGAAGAAGGTAGAAAAACCAGTGGAGGTGCCTACTGAGGAAAAACCCGCGATTAGTGATGCCCCGAAAGAGGTAGAAAGTGCGCCCGTTAAAGAGACAACGGCAAAGCCGGAAGAGCCTGTAAAAGTAGAGGCTACGCAGGAGGAGTCTAAGCCCACTGAGCCTATGAAAGAAACATCTTCAGCGCCAAAGAGCGAGGTAAACGAAGCCCATAGTGCGACGGAAAAGCCGAAAAAGCCCGCTAAGCCGACGAAGGAAGAGCGGGAGCAGCAGATTGGCGAGACGAAAAACGGCGTATTTGAATTGCGCTCAACGCCGGAATTGAGTGCGCCGAAAGTTGTCGGACAGATTGACCTTTCTACGCTGAATCAATCGACACGCCCGAAGAAGAAAGGCAAAGATGAGCGCCGCAAAGAGCGCGAAAAGAAGAAACGCAGTCGTATCGGCGCACAGCGTGTAGACATCAATGCTACAGCGAATCAATTGCAAAACAATGAGCGTCGCAAGCCTGGCAACAACGGCAATAACAATAGCGGCAATAATCAGCAAGCATCGCAAAGCAATAACCGCAGACGCAACCGCAAGGTCAAGGAAGTGGTTAAGACGGAGATTAGCGAGGAAGATGTAGCTAAGCAAGTAAAAGAAACGCTCGCACGCCTGACGAACAAGTCAAATAAGAACACAAAGGGCGCTAAATATCGCAAGGAAAAACGCGAACAAGTGCGCGAACGCGAAGAAGAACTACGCCGCGAAGAGCGCGCCGAGAGCAAGATTCTGAAACTAACGGAATTTGTTACGGCCAACGAATTGGCGACGATGATGAATGTGCCTGTCACGAAAGTCATTGGTACGTGTATGAGTATCGGCGTGATGGTCAGCATCAACCAGCGCTTGGACGCAGAAACCATTGACATTGTTGCCGACGAATTTGGGTTTAAGACCGAATTTGTGAGTGCCGAAGTGCAAGATGCCGTCCAAGAGGAAGAGGATGATGAAGAAAACCTCGAGCCACGCGCTCCGATCGTTACCGTTATGGGTCACGTTGACCACGGTAAGACTTCATTGCTCGACTATATTCGTAAAGCCAACGTTATCGCCGGTGAGGCCGGCGGCATCACGCAACATATCGGTGCTTATAATGTACAGTTGGAGAGCGGACGCCACATTACGTTCCTCGACACGCCCGGTCACGAAGCCTTTACGGCAATGCGTGCACGCGGTGCACAAGTAACCGACATCGCCATCATTATCATTGCGGCCGACGACGACATTATGCCGCAAACGAAGGAGGCAATCAACCACGCAGTAGCAGCAAATGTACCCATCGTCTTTGCGATCAACAAAGTAGATAAACCTACGGCCAACCCGGATAAGATCAAGGAGAGTTTAGCTGCTATGAACTTCCTTGTGGAAGAATGGGGAGGAAAATACCAAAGTCAGGATATTTCTGCCAAGAAAGGTATCGGCATAAAAGAACTGCTTGAGAAGGTATTGCTCGAAGCTGATATGCTCGACTTGAAGGCTAATCCGAACCGCAAAGCTACGGGTACGATTATAGAATCGGCGCTTGATAAGGGGCGTGGATACGTGGCAACGATTTTGGTAAGCAACGGTACGCTGCATCAAGGCGATGTCGTATTGGCCGGCACTAACTTTGGCCGCGTCAAAGCTCTCTTTAATGAGCGCAGCCAGCGTATAGATGATGTAGGGCCTTCAATGGCAGCTACGCTATTGGGCTTCAACGGCGCGCCGCAAGCCGGTGATCAGTTCCATGTAATGGATACCGAGCAGGAAGCACGTGAAATTACCGCTAAGCGCGAACAATTGCAGCGCGAACAAGACTTGCGTACGCACAAGATGCTGACGCTCGACGAACTGGGTCGAAGAATCAAACAGGGCAATTACCAAGAACTGAACATCATCGTCAAAGGTGACGTGGACGGTTCTGTCGAAGCGCTTTCCGATTCTTTCATCAAACTATCTACACCGGAAATCGCCGTCAATGTAATCCATAAAGGCGTAGGTCAGATTAGCGAGAACGACGTCACACTCGCCTCAGCGTCACAAGCCGTGATTGTTGGCTTCCAAGTGCGTCCCAGTCAAGCGGCACGCAAGATCGCAGATCGCGACGGCGTAGAGATTCGTCAATACTCTATCATCTACGATGCGATCGACGACGTGAAGAAGGCTATGGAGGGTATGTTGCAGCCGATCTTCAAAGAGGAAGTTACCGCAACGCTCGACGTTCGCCAAGTTTACCATATCTCCAAAGTGGGCTACGTGGCCGGCGCTTATGTCTCTGATGGTAAAGTGCACCGCACTGACAAGGCGCGCCTTATCCGCGATGGTATCGTGATCTTCTCCGGCGGCATTAACGCCTTGAAGCGCTTCAAAGACGATGTGAAAGAAATCGGAACAAACTTTGAATGCGGTATAAGTCTTGTAAACTGCAACGACATCAAGGAAGGCGACATCATCGAGACTTACCAAGAAGTAGAAGTTAAACAGAAACTATAAACTGCTTGCAGTTGCCATCGTCGGTTGAAGTGTGCGCCACTATACATATAATGTGTATGAGGCCTGATATTCGATTGACTTCGCAGCTCCACCAGCTATAAACAGAAAAAGAGGCAGACGCGCAGTTACATCCATTGAGATGTTATGCAGTCTGCCTTTGTTTCTTATCCGGTGCACTTCCGTGCCCACCAAATACAAACAGCTATGACATTAGACATATTTATAATTGCTATTCTGCTTTGGGCAGGCTTCAACGGCTGGAAGAAAGGTTTGCTTAAGGAACTCATTTCTATGGGCGGCTTTCTGCTTGGCCTCTTAATTGCAGCCACCTGCTACTCTATCTTAGGCGAATACTTGACGGTCAATGGTTCGCAAGTAAATATGCTGACCAGCATCGTCGCATTCTTAATTTTGTGGATCATCGTCCCCATCGCTTTAGGCTTTGCGGCAACTATGCTTACCAAGACTTTGAAAGGGATGCAACTCGGCACGCCCAACTCGATCTTAGGCTTGCTCGTTAGCGTACTCAAATATGGTTTGTTGCTCAGTTGCTTACTGAGCGCTATGAACGCACTCGGACTCCTCAGCCAAGAGAAGATCGCGGGGTCGCACCTTTACAAACCGACGACGAGCATCGTCTCTTTTATTTTTGAGCACGGCATTACGCAGAGCGATGATAAGCAAGATCAAAAGGCTGATACCACTTGGGTAGATATGCAGCCCGCAGCCAATGCAGCAAAGCAATCTTCCAAAAAGCATTAAAACTATGGCAGACGAGAAAGATATTATACGGGAGACCTTTGATAAAAAGTACGAATACGGATTTACGACCGACGTCGAAACGGAAATCATCCCTACGGGACTGAATGAAGATGTCATTCGCCTCATCTCCCATAAAAAAGAAGAGCCCGAATGGCTTTTAGAGTTCCGCTTGCGGGCCTTTCAATATTGGCAAACGCTGGCGCAGCCTGAATGGGGACACGTGAATCTGCCGGCTATCGACTATCAGGCAATATCTTATTATGCCGATCCCTTAAAGAAAAAGTCGGGCAAGAAAGAGATTGATCCGGAGTTGATGAAGACCTTCGACAAACTGGGCATTCCGCTTGAAGAGCGCTTGGCCTTAAGTGGCGTGGCTGTCGATGCCGTGATGGACTCTGTATCGGTGAAGACGACTTTCAAAGACAAGTTGCAGGAGAAAGGAATCATCTTTTGCAGTATGTCAGAGGCCGTCCGCGAAAACCCCGACTTGGTGCGCAAATACTTAGGCAGCGTTGTGCCCTATCGCGACAATTATTTTGCAGCGCTCAATAGTGCCGTCTTTTCTGATGGTTCGTTTGTCTACATTCCCAAAGGCATCCGTTGCCCAATGGAATTATCTTCTTATTTCCGCATCAATGCACGCAACACCGGACAGTTTGAGCGCACGTTGATCGTCTGCGAAGATGGCGGCTATGTCTCTTATTTGGAAGGTTGCACTGCACCACAGCGCGACGAGAACCAATTGCACGCCGCCATTGTAGAAATCATTGTGGAAAAAGATGCAGAAGTAAAATACAGTACGGTGCAAAATTGGTATCCCGGCGATAGCGAAGGCCGCGGCGGCGTATATAATCTCGTGACTAAACGAGGACAATTGCGCGGCGCCAACAGCAAACTCTCTTGGACGCAAGTGGAGACAGGCTCGGCCATTACGTGGAAATATCCTTCCTGCGTATTGATGGGCGACAATTCGCAAGCCGAATTTTACAGTGTCGCCGTGACCAATCATCACCAAGAGGCTGATACGGGCACTAAGATGATCCATTTAGGTAAGAATACGCGCAGTACGATTGTTTCCAAGGGCATATCCGCCGGCAAGAGTCAAAATTCTTATCGCGGTTTAGTAAAATGCTCTTCCCGCGCTGATGGAGCGCGCAACTACTCTTCCTGCGATTCGCTCCTCTTAGGTAGCGAATGCGGCGCGCACACTTTCCCTTATATTGACGTCAACAACAACAACGCCATCGTAGAGCACGAAGCCACGACTTCAAAGATCAGCGAAGACCAGTTGTTCTATTGCAACCAACGCGGCATTCCCCCCGAGGCAGCCGTAGATCTGATTGTCAACGGCTATGCCAAAGAAGTAATCAACAAACTCCCGATGGAATTTGCCGTAGAAGCGCAAAAGCTCCTCAGTCTTTCCCTCGAAGGCAGCGTAGGTTAATAGTCCCATACAGGGCAATCAAGAGAATGGGCATGCTATCGAAAAGACATTAGAACAAACCCAAAGGATGACAGGAAGGAAGGTTGATAAGTTAGCAGGAGATAGAGGGTATAGAGGTATAAAGCAGATTGGACAGACAAAGATACTCATCCCTGATACTCCTAAAGCTAAAGACAGCTACTACCAAAAGAGAAAGAAACATAAACTATTTTGTAAACGAGCCGGTATAGAGCCAACGATAGGACATCTTAAAGCAGACCACCGATTATCTCGCAACTTTTATAAAGGTGTGAAAGGAGATGCTATCAATGTATTATTAGCTGCCGCAGCATATAAC
>JABZGO010000320.1 GCA_015259305.1 Alloprevotella tannerae
AACGACAAGTATGGAAGACGGCGCAACGGTAAAGCCCGGCGACGTACCTATGATTGTATCCGGCAAAGTGCGAAGCCTTTTGCAGACGGAAAGACTTATGCTGAACGTGATGCAGCGAATGAGCGGCATCGCCACGATGACGCGTGAATATGTGCGACAACTTGAAGGCACGCACGCAAAAGTGCTCGATACGCGTAAGACTACTCCCGGTTTACGTATGCTGGAGAAAGAGGCCGTCCGGATCGGCGGTGGCGTCAACCATCGCATCGGTCTTTTTGATATGATTCTCTTAAAAGATAATCACGTGGATTTCTGCGGAGGTATTGACCAGGCGCTCAACCGCTGCGAAGCCTATCAAAGGGAAAAGGGATTGCACCTGAAAGTAGAAATAGAAGTGCGCAGCGAAGATGAGATTCGGCAAGTTATGAGCAATGGTAAGGCCGACCGCATTATGCTTGATAACTTCAGCGTCGAGGCTACCGAAAAGGCCGTCAAGCTTATTGATGGCAAATTTGAGACAGAATCGAGTGGCGGCATTACTTTACAAACCATTCGCTCCTATGCGCTTTGCGGAGTTGATTATATTTCTGTCGGCGCGTTGACCCATTCCGTAAAAGGATTGGATATGTCCTTTAAAGCAATTGATTAATATTCATTGTACTATGAAAAAAGTATTCCTGACCCTTTGTGCTGCCTTCATTGCAGCATCAAGTTTTGCCTGCACAAGTTTTCTTGTCGGCAAGAAAGCCACTACTGATGGCTCAACATTTATTTCTTATAACGCCGACGACTACGGTATGTATGGGCATCTGATTTACCTGCCCCACGCTAAGCATCCGAAGGGCGCAATGCGCAAGATCATCGATGGTGACTCCAACCGTTATCTGGGCGAGATCCCGGAAGTACCCGAGACGTATGCAGTTCAAGGTTACATCAACGAATATCAAGTAGCCGTGATGGAGTCAACCTTCGGCGGACGTCCTGAACTCGTAGATCCGAAGGGCGTTCTTGATTACGTAAGCCTCATGCGCATCGCCCTGCAACGTGCCAAAACGGCGCGTGAGGCCATCAGCGTGATGACCGGCTTAGTAGAAAAATATGGTTACGCCAGCAGTGGCGAGTCCTTCTCCATAGCCGATAAGAACGAACTTTGGTTGATGGAGATGGTCGGCAAAGGTCCTAACGAGAAGGGCGCACTTTGGGTAGCTGTTCGTATTCCCGACGACTGCATTGCGGCGCATGCCAATCAGAGCAGAATCCATAAATTCCTGCAATATGATAAGAAGAATGTCATCTATGCCAAGGATGTAATCAGTTATGCACGTAAACACGGCTACTTTACCGGAAAAGACGCCGACTTCTCTTTTGCCAATGCCTTCTCACCTGCCGATTTTGGTGCCGTTCGCTTTTGCGACGCGCGTGCTTGGAGCTTCTTCAATCGCTTCGTAGACGGTATGGACAAATATTTAGACTACGTAGATGGCAAGCATATCGGACAAGCTGAGCCCTTCCCCCTTTATTTTAAACCGAAGCGCCTGCTTTCGCGCCAAGACATTATGGAT
>JABZGO010000321.1 GCA_015259305.1 Alloprevotella tannerae
GGCCACGTGCCATCATACAAACGCTGATATGTGGGCTCGATGCCGCCTAGCAGGCAAAAAGCGCCTACTACTTGCCCATCTCCGGTCGTACAAACAAAGCTGCGTTGCGCGCGAATGTCAGTTAAGAGGAGTTCGTCTGATGGATAGCCGTTGACCCATTGGTGCACGTTTCCCCGGCTACGCATCCAACGGCGCGCAGCAGCATAAATGGCCGACATTGCAGGAAGATCATCGGGCATGGCCGGACGAACGAGAATTGGCGAAGCGCCTTGAGGAGCGTGTGGCATATCGTGTGCGTGAAAATAAGTGCCTGTAGCCCCCTCCCATCAATCTTCGGTGACGCATATTGCGGCCGGCGGCGAGAGAAAGGTTGCTCAAGATTGCCACAATCTCTGCAAGAGAAAGGGCGAATGAGCGCTACGGTAGTGGCGCAAACTGCTTAGCAAATGAAGTCCGCTGCTGCAACAAAGTTTTAAATGGAAAGTTCGTTGAGTACCTTGATAAGATTTCTATCGATTGGCTTCTTCTTAGAAACGGCATCGATGAAGGGGACGTAAACGACTTCGTTGTTGCGTACGCCCACCATGATGTTGCGCTGGCCTTGAACGATGGCTTGAATAGCTCCGACACCGGTCACGCTGGCCAAGATGCGGTCGTGGGCCGACGGCGTGCCGCCGCGCTGCAAGTGGCCCAAGATAGAGACACGCACATCATATTCGGGATATTCCTTTTTCACGCGGTCGGCATAATACATCGCGCCGCACTTGGGACTTTCACTGACGATTACGATACAGCTCTTTTTGCTCTTGCGAATGCCGCGTTGCATAAATTCGATCAACTGGTCGCTATCGGTAGAGTCTTCGGGAATAATTGCGGCCTCAGCACCGGCCGCAATGGCACTGTTTTGCGCCAAAAAGCCGGCATCTCGACCCATTACTTCCACAAAGAAGATGCGCTCATGACTGGTTGCAGTGTCGCGAATCTTATCGACACACTCTTTGATCGTGTTCAACGTGGTGTCGTAGCCAATCGTGCTATCCGTGCCATAAAGGTCATTGTCGATCGTTCCGGGCAATCCGATACAGGGAAAGTCGTATTCTGTAGCTAGTTCCAACGCGCCGCTCAGCGAACCGTTTCCGCCGATAACGACGAGTGCATCGATATTTTCGCGTTGCAAGGTTTCGTAGGCCTTTCCGCGACCTTCGGGTGTCGTAAAAGCCTGGCTACGAGCCGTGCGTAAGATCGTGCCGCCACGTTGTATGATATTGCTGACATTTTCTGTGGTAAACGGCGCAATATCACCGTTGATCAGTCCGTCATAACCACGATAAATGCCTTTGATCTTAAAACCATTTACAATGCCACTGCGCGTCACGGCGCGGATAGCAGCATTCATTCCGGGTGCATCACCACCTGAGGTTAAGACCCCTATACATCGTATTTTTCCCATATTGTTCTTGTCTAATTTAGTTTATAATAAAGTGGTCAGCCAAAAGACTAAAGCGCCCACGAGACCGCCCACCAGCACTTTGGGCATAAAGTGTTTCAAATAACCG
>JABZGO010000322.1 GCA_015259305.1 Alloprevotella tannerae
TCCCAAATGGTGGCTATCTGTTTGGCGTGGCGATAAACTTTTCCGACTCTACGGTCTACATTTCTCCGATTCAGCAATTGGCAGAATTGACCTATGATCAAAAAACGGGGTTTCTGGAGAATCGCGCAGAATACTCAAAGCAATTTTCCGACTTTATAGCCGACAATTACTATGTGTTGGCCATCAGCTCCGTGTTCTTTGCTCATACGCGCAAAGAGATTACTCACTCATACGAGCGCATAATGCGACTCTATAAAAAGACTCGGCCTGAAAAAATCAAAGAAATTTCGCTCAGTGATTTCTCTTATAAACCGATTATTAAGGCTGCACCTGCTGCATTAATAACGAAGCCGACTAAATAATGAGGAGGCTTCCTCAAAACCACAGAACTATGCCTGCACACATCAGCACGCAGCAGGCAAACATAGACTTTTTTATAAGATGACAACAAGCCAAACATTAACATACAAGGTAGCGGGAGTGAGTTTTTGCGTCTGCTTTGAAGATTGTCCGGATGGCCGCTCTATGCTTCCGTCATACGAACCTTTTATCGTGGAGCAAACCGATGCGCCTTGCGTCAGTACAATCACGTTTGCTAAAGATGCAGTAGATATAAACGCGGAGGGAAAAGAGATCGGTCAGTTTGACAATGCCGGTTCTAACCACGCCGTCTATCTTTTACCTGATGGCGGCTATAAAATGGTGATCTACAATTATGATAATGAGCCTGCAGTAGCCTTTATATCCAATGCTAATTTCTCTTCTGTAAAGGCCTCCTTGTTTGGCAATAAGATCAACCGACGTTTTGGCTTGAACAATACGGTCATGATTGCTTATGCTTTCAGCGGTGCTTATAGCAACATCTTGCTCATTCACGCCTCAGTGACGATGAAAGATGGCAAAGGGTATCTCTTTTTAGGCAAAAGCGGAACGGGAAAGAGCACGCATTCGCAGCTGTGGCTAAAGCATATCCCGGAAACTGAACTCTTAAACGATGACAACCCGGCCATTCGCTTGATTAACGACGAGGTAATCGTCTACGGAACGCCTTGGAGTGGAAAGACACCTTGCTATAAGAACAAGCAAGTGCCTATCGGCGCGTTCGTAAAGCTGAAGCAATATCCGGATAATATAATCCGACGCGAGCCACCATTAAAGGCTTTTGCCACCCTGCTGACTTCTACATCGAGCATGCTTTGGGATAAGCCTTTGTATGATAAGATTTGCAACACAATATCTGCCATAGCGATGCGTTGCCCCTTGTATCACTTAAAATGTAGACCGGACGAGGAGGCTGCACGCCTTTCCTTCTCAAACATAACTAAGTAGTAGACGTGCAAACGATTAAAATCCCCAACGAAATAATTATCCCACAGTTTAAGCAACTGCTGGATGAGGGTCATACCGTGCGCTTTCGGGTTCGCGGATTCAGTATGCGCCCTTTTCTTGAGGACCGGCGCGATATCGTAACCCTGACGCCCCTGTCGAAAGATCCGGAGGTTGGCGATGCTATTTTGGCTGAAGTTGCTCCGCAAACCTATGTCTTA
>JABZGO010000323.1 GCA_015259305.1 Alloprevotella tannerae
CGGACACGCTGTGCTTTGCGGAGCCGGCGCGGAGAAACGTATCAAACGATAAAGTGACGTTTTCCAAACCTTTTTATTACTTTTGCAATTAGAGTCGGCCGGTCGTAATGTTTGCGACTTCGCTTACCGTATTTGGACGCTATGCCCCTCTTCATCCAACGCCCCGGAAGCTGATGATGAGGCTGTGGGCGGCGAGGCTGACCTTGGGCAATCGAACTTAAACACTTACTGCTTATACATAGAAATTATGAATATTCTTCTTCTGGGTAGCGGAGGCCGCGAACACGCGTTGGCGTGGAAAATCGCACAGAGCGAAAAATTAGACCGTTTGTTTGTAGCCCCGGGCAATCCCGGCATGGCCGAAATAGCGACCTGCGTCGCGCTCGACCCGATGAAATTTCCCGAAGTGGGCAACTTCGTCGTTGAAAACAAAATAGATATGGTCGTCGTAGGGCCCGAAGCTCCACTCGTAGAAGGCATTGTAGATTATTTTCGCAGTCGGCCGGAGTTGGAGCACGTTGCTCTTATCGGGCCGAGCGCTGCCGGCGCACGCTTAGAGGGCTCTAAAGATTTTGCGAAAACTTTTATGCGGCGCCATCACATCCCGACGGCCGATTATCAAACCTTTGGCGCGGAGCAATATGAGGAGGCTTGCCGCTTTCTTGAGACCCTCAAGCCCCCCTACGTCTTGAAGGCTGACGGTTTGGCTGCCGGCAAGGGCGTATTGATCCTTGACGATTTGGAAACGGCGAAAAGCGAACTCAAAGCGATGCTTTCAGGGCGCTTTGGGGAAGCGAGTGCGCAGGTTGTCATAGAGGAATTTTTGTCGGGCATAGAATGTTCGGTCTTTGCCTTGACTGACGGGAAGCATTACCAAATCTTACCGGAAGCAAAAGACTATAAACGCATCGGCGAAGGCGATACGGGCTTGAACACGGGCGGTATGGGGTCGGTCTCTCCCGTACCTTTTGCCACGAAAGCGTGGATGCAACGCGTAGAAGATGAGATCGTGCGCCCTACGGTCGAGGGCTTGGCGGCTGACGGCTTGAACTATCGCGGCTTTATCTTCTTCGGCTTGATCAATTGCGATGGGCGGCCGAAGGTAATTGAATACAACTGCCGTATGGGCGACCCCGAAACGGAGACGGTTATGCTCCGCCTGAAGAGTGATCTTGTCGATCTTTTTGAAGGTGTGGCGCAAGGCGACTTGGATCGCCGCGAAGTGGTCTTCGATGAGCGCCCTGCGGTTTGCGTAATGTGCGTAAGTGGTGGCTATCCTGAGGCTTATCGTAAAAATATTCCGATGACGATCGGCGAGCAAGCGGACGGCGTAGTATTTCACGCGGGCACGGCTTTGAAAGATGGGCAACTCGTCACGGCGGGCGGACGCGTAGCTGCGGTAAGCAACTACGGTGCAACGGCGGCTGAGGCTTTGGCGAAGTCGATGCGCGGCGCTGAGGCCATCGCGTTTGAGGGAAAATATTTTCGCCGCGATATCGGCAAAGACGTCATAGGCGATTGAGGCAAATAGCAGGAGCAATCATTG
>JABZGO010000324.1 GCA_015259305.1 Alloprevotella tannerae
ATGCTCTTCACTTGCAACTTAAACACAACCCCCACCAACCCATTTTCCAAAACCTCATCCACAAACAACCTCACCTTAACCTAATATCGCATCTACTCGCGCCCAAACACAAACCCTACCAACTTATCTCCGCAACCGCACCGCCACAAATAACCCCATCGGGGTTAGTCTTTTGGCAGGGCAGGGTTAAAGCGGCAACGCTTTAACCCTGCATAACGCATCATACCTTTGAGCAACCCCTTAGGGTTGGTCTTTCAAACGAACGCGAGTCGGTATCTTGTGAGGGACGATCAAAATAGCACGTTACAAATTGCCATTTTCCACCATACAACTTCGTGGATTAACTGACGACTTCCTACGCCGGAGGTTTACGCTCACGAGCGTAGACCTTTTTTATCACGAGCGTAGACCTTTTTCATCACGATGGCAAACCTTTTTTATCGTGATACAAAACGGCTTGGACAAAATGTTTGTACTGAAAAATGCGGAAGGCGTGCGCGGAAAAATGCGTCGTCAGATAAAAAGAAAGCGAGGAGCGCTCCGTAGAATGCTCCCCGCTTTGTGGGTGTATGGAAATAAAAAATAAGCGTCAGACGTTAGCGATAAATATGCTTGCGCGCCGCGAGTTTTGGCCCAAACGAGAGGTCGCCGGCATCGCCCAAACCAGGCACGATGTAGGCATCCTCGTTAAGGTGCGGGTCTATTGCTGCTACCCATAGTGTGACGTCGTCAGTAGGGAAGAGTTTCTGCAAATAATTGATGCCCTCCTCAGATGCGATCACAACACAGATGTGCAGTTTCTTAGGCCGCCCATTGTGCAGAAAAGCCTCCCACGCCGTCTCTAAGCTGCCTCCCGTAGCCAACATGGGATCAACCATTAGGAATGTGCAACCATCGAGGTCCGGCGAAGCCAGATAGTCGAGGTGAATCTTAATGTCCTCGCGTTTACCCTCTTCGCGGTAAGCTGCTACAAAGGCACTGTCGGCTTGGTCGAAGACGTCGAGAAAGCCTTGGTGAAACGAGAGGCCGGCGCGCAAGACCGTCCCCACCACGATGCGGTCCGTGTAGACGCTTACGTCCTTCTTGCCGAGCGGCGTCTGCACCTCGCGAACATTGTATTGCAGACGATGACTCAGTTCGTAGGCCATCGCGTGCGCTATGCGCTCCAGATTGTTGCGAAAAAGCGTGCGGTTGCGCTGAATATCAACGTCGCGAAGTTGCATCATATAGCTGTTGATGACGGAGTTGGCCGCCCCTAAATTTATTACCTCCATGGGTCGAGAAAAAGCTGTTATTTGTTACAAATCGGCCAAAAGTACGGCTTTTTTTTCAAACGACCAAGAAAACGCCCCGCGCTTCCCCTCGCGCCGACCGACACGGAAGTAGGCGAGAAGGGTCGAAGATTTTCACAAAACGGCGTTGTAATGCATTAAGTTATAAATCTTTTCGATCGGCAATCTTGTCGTGTACAACAGCCGACCGATGACCGACCGGCGAACGATGGGGGGCGGCATCGGGATTGGTGTGTGAGAAGG
>JABZGO010000325.1 GCA_015259305.1 Alloprevotella tannerae
GATAAGGATAGAAGTAGTCGTCGATGTGGAAGCCATCAATGTCGTAGCGGCGCACAATATCGGCAGCCACTTGGCAGATGTAATGGCGGTTTTCAGCCTTTCCGGGATCGAAAATCAGGAGGCCATCATACGGGAAACAACGATCAGGATTCACTTTCGCCGGGTGGTTGGCCGACAAAGTCGTCGTGCCTTTCGTCTTTGCACGGAACGGATTGATCCACGCGTGCAGCTCCATCCCACGCAAGTGGCATTGCTCCACCATCCACTCTAAGGGGTCCCAATAAGGCGAGGGCGCCGCGCCCTGACGCCCCGTAAGGTAACGGCTCCAAGGCTCATAAGGACTATTATATAAGGCGTCGCCTTCGACTCTTACTTGGAAGATAATCGTATTTACGCCGCAGGCTTTAAGGGCGTTGAGTTGGCGGGTCAGATTTGCTTGCATCGCCTCGCGCTTCAAGCCCTGAAACTGCCCGTTAACGGCTTGGATCCACGCGCCTCGAAACTCGCGCTTCGGAAGCTTTTGCGCCGCTAGCGAGAAGGCGCAAAAGAGCATCAAAATAAGGACTAATGATTTCTTTTTCTTCATTTTCTGCTAAACAATATCGCACTGTGACGACAGGATTATCGGATATGACGATTCTCTATTGGGGTCTTGCGAGCATAACAGACGAGCTACCGAACGCTGCCCACAGCTTTCGCACTTCTTCTCTCACCCAAAAACGCCAAAACGGCACTCGCAGCGATAAAAAGAGCGTAAAAGCTATCGCGAAAGGCCCATTTTACCTCTCGCTGTATGCTACTTCGCGCCCAAATTTAACAATTATTTTGCAAGAACTTTGCAATTTTTACGCCCAAAGTTAGCCTATCTTCCAAAAATAAGCCAAACAAATACTGAAAAATCTGACTATACGCTCGCAATAATGCACGCTAATACATCATTCTTGACAATTTCGCCGCCAAAAATGCAGGATCAAAGTTCTGCAATCAATCGGCCGCTACGCACATCCCATCAGCGACGCACCATAAAAAATGCGCCGCTCGCAGCAATCAAGCATACGAACGGCGCCCTTGGCTTTAATGGGCGAAAAGAACGCCACAATACGATTTTTAATGTATAGAGCAGTCGCTTTCAGCCTTCTCGCTGACCCCTACTTGGTGCGTCTTGAGCAGCAAGACGCCTTTCTTGCCGCGTTCGCCGTATTTCTCAATTGCTTTTTCCCCTTGCAGGAGTTCCATGCTGGCAATATCTGAGCTTTTGATTGAAGCTAAAATAGCGTCATCTGTGATTTCCTCACCATCAACTACGATGATGAAATCAGTTTTCTCACGAAAATCACTCAAATTCTTGCCGCGATAATCCAAACTTGAGATCCAGCCTTTTTCAGCCGAAAGTTTCACGCCTGACTGCTGCGAGCAATTCGCAGCAGAATGACAATTACCCTGCTCAGCGCCCTGTTTGCTGCAACTCTTTTGCGCTCCGCAAGCCCCAGTTTTCTGTTTGCAGTCACCGCATTTCTCTTTGCAG
>JABZGO010000326.1 GCA_015259305.1 Alloprevotella tannerae
GATTCGTCTCAAAACCAGCGTTCTTCTGGCCTGTGCGTTGAAGATTGGGGCTGTTCTTGCAGGCGCATCACAGACTGATGCCGACAATCTGTACAAGTTTGGTGAACAGATAGGGCTGGCCTTTCAGTTGCAAGACGATTATTTAGACTGCTACGGAGATCCGGCCGTTTTCGGCAAGCAGATCGGCGGCGACATCGCATCAGCGAAGAAAACCTATCTGCTTATCAACGCTTTAGAGTCCGCTGACGAAAAGCAGCGTGCCGATTTGAACCGCCTTTTGTCCGACGAAGCGATGCCGCGTGCTGAGAAATTAGCCGCCGTCATACAGATATATAATGCCTTAGACATACCCGCTCGCTGCCAAGCCCGCATTTCAGCCTATTACGAAGCGGCGCGCGAAGTTTTCAATCAGCTGAACGTAGACCCCGAGCGCAAACAGCCGCTATGGGACTTTGCAGAGAAGATGCTGCATCGCAATAAATAACTTCTACCGTCACTCCGACGAAGCCCAAGCACACTATGTTTATAGACACCCACGCGCATCTTTATGGTGAGGAGTTTGATGCCGATCGCGACGACGTGATCCGGCGCGCTCTGGCCGCAGGTGCGGAGCAGATCATCCTGCCCAATGTAGACGAAGCCTCGATCGAGCCGATGCAGCGCCTCTGCGATGCCTACCCCGACCTGTGTTTGCCTACGATGGGCTTACAGCCGGAAGAGTTGCCCGCAGATCCTCGCCCCTTGCTCGACAAAATGGAGCAACTCTTAGCCACGGGCCGTTATGCAGCTGTGGGCGAAGTCGGCGTAGATCTGTATTGGGACGCCGGTCGGCGCGAAGAGCAATTGGCCGTCTTCGATAGAGAAATCCGTTGGGCCGTTCGCTTCAACCTGCCCCTGCTGATTCACGCCCGCGCGGCTCATCGCGAGATTGTAGATGCCCTGACGCCCTATGCCAAGTCTCTCTGCGGCGGCATCTTCCATTGCTTTGCCGGAACGGCCGATGAGGCTTGCGAACTCCTTGGCTTTTCTCGCTTCTATTTGGGTATAGGCGGTATCGTCACGTTCAAGAAATCTACGCTCCCCGATGTGCTTCGCGCTGCTGTGCCCTTAGATCGCATCGTCGTAGAAACCGATGCACCCTATATGGCTCCCGTTCCGCAACGCGGCAAACGCAACGAGAGTGCCTTTATCCCCCACATCATCGCCAAACTGGCTGAAGTTTACGAAACTACGCCCGAGCGCGTGGCCGCTATCACCACCGATAATGCCCGCCGCCTCTTTCGCTTAGCCTCGCCGGCTTGATCCTGCTGCGCTGAGCGCTTATTTCATCGTCGCCCTTGCCCATAAAGTGCAGTTTTTGTAGGCCGCTTTTTATCTTTAGGGCGAAAAATAAAGTTGGCCGGCCGTCCTTTGACGATACAAATGCTTAATGAGCAGCGATAAAAGCTTATAAATTTGTTGCTTAATCCCTATTTTCAGATCGATCCGCATCGGTCTTTTTTTTGTATCCCATTGCAC
>JABZGO010000327.1 GCA_015259305.1 Alloprevotella tannerae
GAACTGTATCGCTACGACGACCAGCGCAGTACGCTTGAGAAACTCAACAACATCGGCGTGTTCCGCCTGTTGGACGTAGAATATATCCCGCAAGACACGACCGATCTTTGCGATTCGCTCGACCTTTATGTAACCGCTGTGCTCGATAAACCTTATGATTCAAACTTCGAAATGAATGCTACGCTCAAGAGCAACCAGCAGATAGGTCCGGGAATGAGTTATGAACTGAGCAAGAACAATGCTTTTCGCGGCGGTGAACGCATTTCGTTCAAAATATTTGGCTCTTACGAATGGCAACTTCGCACGGGAACGGAACGAAACAGCTCTTTGCTCGATTCTTATGAGCTCGGCTCGCAATTGGCCTTCCATTTTCCGCGCATCTTCTTCCCCGGTATCTCCAAGAAGCGCTTGCGTTTCCCTGCCGAAACGACCTTTGCGTTCAATACGGATTGGAAAAAGCGCACCAGCTTCTTCACTTTGATCAACGCAGGCATCAGTGCGAAATATGCTTGGCACAAAAAGCAGAACGCCCTGCACGAACTCGTCCCGCTAAGCATTGATTTCAACAAAGTATTATCCTCTTCCCACGCCTACGATTCTATTCTCGCGGCCAATCCGGCTTTAGCCGTTTCTATGCGCAACCAGTTTGTGCCGGCTATGTCTTATCTCTTCACTTATAGTTCGGCGGCTCACCACCGCAATCCCGTAATGGTGCAAGTCTTGGCCAAGCAAGCCGGCAACCTCACGTCGGCTCTCTACGCCTTAGCGCGCAAACCGTTTAACCAACGCGACAAGAAGATGTTCGGCTCTCCCTTTGCGCAATTTCTAAAAGCCACGGCAGAGCTACATTATACGTATAAAATCAACAGTTCGCTCAAATTGGCCACGCGCCTCTACGGCGGCATCCTCTACGCTTACGGCAACAGCACGCGTGCACCTTATTCCGAACAGTTTTATGCCGGTGGCGCCAACAGTGTCCGCGGTTTTACAGTCCGCAGCATCGGGCCGGGCACATACAAGGCCGACAATTCAAAATATGCTTACATAGAACAGACGGGCGACGTCAAACTGGAAGTCAACGCCGAACTGCGGGCGCACCTCTTCGGCAGTCTTTACGGCGCGCTCTTCTTAGATGCCGGCAACGTGTGGCTGCTCCACAAAGACCCGCAGCGGCCGGGCGGCGAATTCAACTTGCGCAACCTCAAGCAGATCGCCGTAGGCACGGGCTTGGGCTTGCGTTACGACTTAAGCTACTTGGTGCTCCGTTTCGACCTCGGCGTCGGACTCCACGCGCCCTATGCTACGAGCAAGTCGGGCTTTTATAACATCGATAAATTCCGTAACGGTCTCGTCTTCCACTTTGCCATTGGTTATCCTTTCTAATCCTGATAGCCTGACACCCCCTTTTCAAAAAACGAACACGCATCCACCGAGCCTTTTCAGCGCTGCGGAGGATGCGTTGCGTGGCTTCTGCTTTCGTTTGCTCCCGGCAAACAATCGTTTGGTGCCGCCAAACC
>JABZGO010000328.1 GCA_015259305.1 Alloprevotella tannerae
CCACCAAGGGTGAATCCCGACTGAATAGTACGCGTGGGGGAGAGGTGCAAACGGCGTTGCACCCGATAAAACTTCAAGTGGTATGTTGACGATGGCCGAACCGGCCGGTGCGTCGAGATGGTGGGAATGAAAATCGAGCAAACGAGTCACGGGACGGGATCATAGCCGCTTCCGCCCCACGGATGGCAGCGCAAAAGGCGGCGAATTGCTAACCAAAGTCCTTTGAAAAGCCCATGTTTCTGCAAGGCTTCAATAGCATATTGAGAGCAGGTGGGCGTAAAGCGGCACGAGGGTGGCGTCAGCGGTGAAATAAAGCGTTGATACAAGCGGATAGGGAGGATGAAAAGGCGTACAAGGTATTTCATGATGAAGCAGTTTCCTTTTCTACAATGCGCTGAAGCAGTTTTACCATTTGTGTTTCGACTTTTGCGGTCGGCCAAGTGCGATCGGAGAACCAGAGAAAGGCGATGTGGAGGCCCTCATCGGGGGCGAGGATGGCGGGCAGGAGGTCTTTGTGGTGGCGATAGGCTTCGCGCAGGAGGCGTTTGACGCGGTTGCGATCCACGGCGCGGCGCAACTTGCGCTTGGGTACGCTCAGCAATACTTTTACCGCAGGCTTGCCGCTCGGCTTTATGCGCCGGTAGACGGCGCGCAACGGATAGACCGAGGGGGAGTGTGTGCCGTCAGCAAAGAGCGATTCGATGTCTTTGGTCAAACAGAGGTGTTCGGCCTTACCAAAACTGTAGCGCTTCATTAAGGCAAAAGTACGGAAAACTATTCGATTGTCCGCCGCTCGTCGCCTGAAATTCGCCGCAGCGAAAGGGTTGAATAAAATGAGCACCGGCGCTAAGATTGTTCAGCGCCGGTGCTTAAACCTAAGTATGTTTGTAAAATGAAGTGTTTCGTGTGTTATTTGTTTTCCTGCTCCAGATAGAGCTCTAAGCAAGCGGGCATTGAGGGTGCTTCAGGCGAAGGCGCAGCGACGGCAGGCTCATAGCCGCTGTCGGTAATCGCTTTGAGCGTGGAGCGGCCAAAGCATCCGAGCTTGATGCCCTTTTGCCGAAAATCGGGATAGTTCTCGCAGAGAATCTCAAAACCGCTCGGGGTGAAAGGAATCACGAGATCGTAATCTTCAATCGCTTTCGGCAAATCGTTGCTTACGGTGCGATACATCACACATTCGGTATGGTTCAGCTTTTTCGCGTTGAGCGCTTCTTCTACTTCGTTGGTGTGGACGCTACTCTGAGGAATGAGGTATTTTTCCGTCTTGTGCTTGGCCATTATCTGAACGAGGTCGGGCCATTTTCCCGTCTGGCTGAAGAAAACTTTGCGCTTACGATACTGAACGTATTTCTGGATGTATAAAGCGATCGTCTCGGAGAGCCCGAAGTATTTCATGTCTTCCGGAATGTTGACGCGTAGCTCTTTACACAAGGTAAAAAAGTGGTCAATCGCGTGGCGGGAAGTGAAAACAATGGCGGTGTGGTCCAAGATCTGAACTTTCTGCTGGCGAACC
>JABZGO010000329.1 GCA_015259305.1 Alloprevotella tannerae
GTTCATATCATATTGTTGTCCTTCACAAACTTCGCGCGCTGTCCGGGCCAAGAGTTGAAGGAGTTCGGCCGCATTGGGATAGCCGCCTTCCAAGAGGTGATTAAAGGCCAAAATAAGCATCGTATCGCCGGAGAGAATCGCGGTATTCGCATCCCATTTTCGGAACACGGTAGGGCGTCCTCGACGCAAGTCGGCTCCATCCATAAGGTCGTCGTGGAGCAGCGTATGGTTATGATAGGTTTCTACGCTCAACGCAGCGGGTATAGCCTTCTCGGGCTCGTCAGAATAAAGCGAACAGGCCAGCAAAGTCAGGTGCGGGCGCACTCGTTTGCCCCCTCCCGAAAGGGCGTAGGCAATGGGTTCGTAAAGTCCGGCGGGCCGCGTGGGGTATGCCTGCTGCGATAAGGCGTTTTCTATTTGTACCAAGAAATTTTCCATTGTATTTAGAGCGTATAAGCGACATTAAAAAGCAAACTCCCTGCGCCGACACGATATTTTGCGTAGGAGGCGCCAAACTTGAAGCGCTGAAGTTGCAAACCTGCGCCCAGCGTGAAGCCGGCAAGTTTCTGCGCGTCGCCCACTTTGAGTTCGTAGCCGCGGCGGAAGTTGTAACCCAGCGCGATATAGGTATTGTCGGTCGGCAAGATGTCTACGCCGACGACTACGTGATTCAAGAGCTTCTGGGTAACGCTCAAACTGGTTTTGCCCGGGGGCAAGTAGAAATCTGACGACTTCCAATGGGTCAAATCTGTGAGCGTAAAGTTAAGACGTGCGGGAAAGTGGGCGAGTCCTTTTGTCAAACCAAGCTGCATATCAAAAGGTAGTTTGTCGCGACTGGTATCATAAAACGATTTTACCTCCATTCCGATGTTGCGTAGCGCGATGGAAAAAGAAAAATCCGTCTCCTCATTAAAATAATTCAAGCCCAAATCGACGCCCATTGCGAAGCTGGTGTAGCCGGCATAGTTGCGATTGATGAAATGTAGGGACGCGCCGCCCGTCCATCGCTCCGAAAGCAGGTAACTATAAGCCAAAGAGAGCATCATATCCTTAGGCGAAAAACTGCCGATGCGTTGTCCTGTTTCGTCGGTCTCATCCATTTTACCATAGTTCAATATGCTTAGTCCGGCAGCGGCAGTGTGGCGCTCGCCAAAGGCTTGGACGTATTGCGCTCCCAAATACAGACTGCCGGAATTGAAAGTCATGAAATCGAGCCCTAAGGACTTATCACTCACATTGGAGAATAAGGCAGGATTTCGCCAACCTGCAGCGGGCGAATCATCAATGGCCGAAATATTCTCTCCGCCCAAAGCTGACGCGCGAACAGATGCGGGTAGTTTGAGAATTTGATATGTTGCCGACCCTTCTTGGGCCAAAGCGGGAATCGCTAAGACCGAAAGAAATAAAACTAAGATTACGTATGTCGCTTTCTTCATTACGTACAGCTTTTTTTCATTACGTTGCGTAAAATTCTCGCCAAAGGTACGCCTAATTTTAGATTTTGGGCTTACTTTT
>JABZGO010000032.1 GCA_015259305.1 Alloprevotella tannerae
CGCATCGCCTGCTGATAAGCCGTCTCGCCCGTATTATCGAAGAGCGCCGGCAGCGCGGAAGCTGCGTACCACGTGGGATTGGAACTGATTTCAACCGTCAGGCGCTTGTCGGCCGCTTGCGGTGACTTGCTCCACAGCGAATCGATGGGCAGCGTCATCGTACCGGCTTTCGTCATTGAGAAAGGCAAGGTACGCGTCACTTCTTCGCGATCGCTGAGTACGGGGAGGTATTGCTGCTCGCCGTCGCTAAACTTCGCGCCGATAGCTTCCATCCGCACGGTCAGGACGGGAGCTTTGGTCGTCACGTCGTAAGGAAAAGTAATCGTCATTTCCTTTTCAAAGTCGAACATAACTTCATATTGTCGAACGATTTCACCACTGCGGGCGTCGGTTAATGTGCATCGCACGACACCTTCTGCATGCTGCGGAAGCAGATTACGAAGCGTAGCACTCAGCACGGCGTGGTCGCCTTGACGAACAAAGCGCGGGAGGTTGGACTGCAGCATAAAGTCTTTCACGGCCACGATGGTCGTATCCATACGCCCGTTGTCCATCTCTGCATCGTGAGCTAAGGAGAGGAAACGCCAGCGCGTGAGACTCTCGGGCAAGGTGAAGCTCAACGAAACTTCGCCCTTGGCGTCGGTGCGCAAAGCCGGATGGAAGAAAGCTGTTTCATTAAAATTCTTTCTCACACTATTGGTGGGTTTTGCTGCGGAGTTTTCTTTCTTGGAGCTTGCCTTTGCAACCGAAAAACCGCGAACAACAACTTCTTTCAACATCGTTGAGGACTTTTCAGACGACTCTAAATCCACAGAATCCTCGAGTGACATTGGCGAAGCCTGAAGAGAAAGCTCTGAATTTTCCGACTTTCGCGAACTATAAAGCATTATTCGACGCCTTGGATTGTAGTAAGGCTCATAAGAATCGTCTCTGTACAAATCAACTTCTTCTAATACGTTGATTAAATCGTTTTCCCAGTCGGAGAAACTCAAACTCTTCTCGTCTTTTAAGTCGATATCGGCGCTCCAAGATAAGGAGCTGATGCTGTTACGAGGACTAAAAATACTCGTATATGAGCTTCTGCGGTTGAAATAGACAGACTTGGAAAGATTAAAGTAGGAAATATCGTCGAGCGAAGCGTCGTAAAGCGTCGCCAAAACAGAACTCGGCACCGGCCGGCCGTCAGGACGCGTCACGCGAAGGCGCCATTCTTCTTTTTGTCCCGGCTTTAGGCGGTCGCGGAAGCTACTCCAGCGCATCAAAAGGCGCTTGTCGGGTTGCGGCCGCTCGACTTTAAAGAAATCCGATTCGACTTTGCCGTCGCTATACAAGATTACGGTGAACGTAGCTCCATCTCCGTAAGCATCTTTATAGGCAAAGGGGAGGTGAACAATGGAACTATCGAGCGCGAAATAGCGCTTTTCGATGATGGTATCAGGCGTGGAGGTCAGGCAATAAAGCGTGGCACGGCGCACACCCGTTCCTACGTAAAGATCAACGCGAGATTTGTCGTCGGGAGTGGCGTTGTAGGCCCACAGCATCTCATTTGAGGGCGACTTTTTATCGTTGGTGGAGAACAAAAGCAAGTGTTTGTAAATTGTATCCGCACCCTCGACAAACGTCTCCACGATATATTTTCCGGATTTCAAGCCGGCGAACGCGGCAGGTTTGAATGCCTTCTCCGTGTATAAAGTATCCTGCGCCACAATCTTGCCGCCGATCTTCGAGCCATCGTCTAAGCGCACGATATATCGGCCTGAAGCGAGCGAAATCTTGTTTCCGTAGCCCAAACGATGCACTCTAATCTCCGGCAGTCGCTCTTTGCAGCTGATAGAAGGCCAACTTGCTTCCGTCCGGTAGCGCTTTGTGCCGGCCGAAATATAGGTTTGATCTGAGCGCGTCTCGCCATCGGGCGCCACAATCGAAGCTGAGACCGACACAGTCAAGGTCGACATCGCCAGCGAATTGATTGGGGCTTCCTGAACCTCGTCTGCATCATCATCAAGCCCAGATTCGTCAGACATAAACACGTCCTCGTCGCCCGAAACTACGGAATCGCCCACGCAATCCTCATCCTCCAGATAGGCAATATCAACATCGTCCTCTTCGTCCGCATTCTTGTGCGGCGGCGGCAGGAGTTTAACGGCGATGGAGAAGTTTCCCTCGTCGTCCGTCTCGGTTGTGCCTTCCGTAGTCTTTTTCTGATCCGAATAATACCCATTCAGCGCGACCGTATAATTGACTTTCGATTTCCGAAGCGGCACGCCGGAATACGTAGTTGCCTTTCCGGTGAATTTAACTTCGTCTCCAATCTGATAATCTTCCTTTGGCGCGTCCAGTTTAACCTCGAAAGTAGGGCGTTTATACTCTTCTACGTGGAAGGAAGTACCGCCTCGCCATTTGTTGTACACAGCTTGGATCGAGAAAGTTCCGGGCAGGCACACTTCCGGCAAGGTAAAAGTTCCTCCCGCCGCGCCCAGCTCGTCCGTCTTCAAGCGTAGCGAATCGACTATCCGACCATTGGCGTCGTACAACTTGAAAAGGAAGGGCAAACCTGCCTCTACGCCGATCGAATCTCCATTTTGCGTATAAGCCGTAAGGCCAAACTGCACCTTTTGGCCCGGTCTATAAATACCGCGGTCCGTATAGACGCGCACTTCATACTGTTTTCTTAGTCTCGGTGTCCTGGAAAAATACCCACCAGAGTAGTTTAAATCGGGTGAAAAGGCGTCATTGCCTACGGTCAAACAAGAATAATTGCCATATTCGCGTCGAGGTAGCTCAAAGAAGTAGCCCGTTTGATCCGGCTTAGCCGTAGTCGTGAGTTTGTAAGTATAATTATCTCTATCCAAACTATAGGTTTTGAGCGTCCCGCCTCGTAACGGTGCGCCCGTTTTTCTATCTATCGCGATGGCGCCGACCCTCCCATTGGCTGCACTAAGGCAAATCGAAGCCACGCGCGACACATACAGCGGCATAATGTCATCCTCTAATTGCAACAAGTAAATGCCCGGTTCGTCGAGCTTAAAGAAGAGCGAATCTTTATAGCTAGTATAAGACACATCGTGTCTCAATGGTTTGGTAAGCGTCTGCAAGAGTTGCCCGGTCTCAACTATTTTAAGGAATTCCTCCCGTCCTTTGCCTCGAAACAACTGATCTGTCGTCAAGTTCGTACGATATACTTTCACTTCCGCTTGCTTCAAATTGCCCGAACGTATGTTTAGGCGAATTTCCTCTCCCGGATAAAAGGCCTCTTTTTCCGTACTCATCGTTACAAACGCGCGATTTTTACGAATCAAGAAGTTGCTTAATTCTCCCGAAAACTCACTTTTTCCATATCGCGTCAAGCCCTCCTTCGCCAAATTGATGAGCGTCGTCAAGTCTCTCTCATATTCATCTGTGGTAGGCGCATTGATGATGGCGATGTACGTAAGTACGTTCAAGGGCAAATCGCGAAATTCCTCTTTCACTCGCATCAGCGTTGCATAGCGGGCGCTTCTAAGCGCATTATCGTTGGGATAAGGCGCCGCCTTTATACTATCGAGCGTAGCGAGCAGGGCTGCGTTTCGATTACCTTGCTGCCGATAATAACGAATCACCTGATGGCGCAGATTAGCTCTGGCCTCCGTAGAGCGATAAGCCTGCTTCCAGGCTCCGTCGACCATAAAGACGCTGAGCAAGTCGTGATTATAATACTTACTGTCCTCTTTTATATCAAACAGCGCTTGATAATCCTTCGTCGTGGCCCGTGCGAGCAGCGCCGGATCTTGCATCGCCTTTCTAAGGAGCGCTACGCCGCGCTTGAAGTGAAGCGTATCGTAGTCGTGCATCGAATATAAGCGCCCCAAAAGCGCCTGCAAGATGACGAGCGACGAAGGATTTTTCGTTTTCTTCATCGCCGCCTCCAAGCGCTCCACTTCCGGTAGCAGAGAGTCGGGGGATATTTCTTCTTGCACTTGCAGCGTGAAGATCATGGAGCGGATCAGCTGCCCGTCGTTCTTTTCATTCGCAGCTTTGCGCCTGATCTTTTGTAAAATGGATAAGGCTGTTTTAGGCTTATCATCGTCAAAAGCATCCTCGTATTTGCTCCACAATTTTTCGTACGATTGTGCAGCTGCGCTAAGCGCGATAAATAGCCCAACGCATAGTAATAGGCACCTCTTCATATTGATAATGGTTTTATTCTTGCCAACAAAGGTGCATACATTTTTTTACATTCACCCGACCACGTCCTATAATTTTAGCTAAAGTGTAGTAAAAATCGACAAGATGGACACATATTGACTTCTGCAATCCTTACTTTCCAGACAACAGAGGGGCTTTTGCTGATTATTTGAGTACACTCGTCGCAGACGAAGGTGCATCGCCGAATGGTTTGCTGGCAGCAAACCATCGTTTGCCCCCACCATACCATCGTTTGCTCCCACCAAACGGTGGTTTGCCGGCAGCAAACGAAAGACGTATGAGGCCCTGAGAAGCTGCGAAACGAAAAAGCGGGCGGAAACTTCACATTTCCACCCGCTCAAAAAAGATGTGCTGATTCAAAGACAGACTTTCCGCACTGTATCGCCCGCTTGGATGACGTATGTGCCACTGGGAAGCGTCGTTGTATAAGCGTTAGTCGTTGTGCTTACAAACTTTTGGCCCGAAAGGTGCGAAATGCTCCCCGCTACGGGGCTTGCTGCTGCAATAGAAACCGAACGGCCGCTAACCTTAATCAGCGGTGCGCCGGAAATGGTGGGAACGGAGGCTACATTATCACTGAGATAATAAGCCCATCCCTTGCCGGAAGCAGCCAATTGATAGCCCTCGGGGACGCTCGTCGGGGCTTGCTCGCCGATGCGGCAGATCAGCGTACCCTTATCGCCTTGCGCGTGAGCCTCATAGTAACGATCGTGAACCGTCACTTCGACATCGCTCTCATTCGTCAAGCCGGCCGCATGGCGGGCTGCAATCTGGGAGTGGATGGCTTTGCCATACTGCGTCCAATGCTTCCAGAAGACGCACGGAATGCCGGGCGAAGAGAAGAGAAATGCGTAGGCCTGCGCCACATTTCCCGTGAAGCGGTTGTCATCGCGATCCGTATCATGATTATCTACGAACGTAACCGCGTAAGCGCGGGTAGACTTGTGATGAATCAAGCCGGCGGGGCGCCAGGTCTTGCCGTCCTCCTGCCAAGCCATCTTGCTAAAATCGGCTTTTGCGAGTCCGTTGTTAAGGGCCGCATACTTCATAGGGAAATCAAAGGCCGTCGAGTTGTAACCCGTAGCTTCGATCCAGGCTTTACATTTATCGTAAGAGCCATCCCAATACTCGCCTACGGAGAGATAAGGCTGCGAAGCCGCATTATAACTGCCGACATAGCGACCGGCGAAGCCCTTAACGAAGTCGTAGCGCCACGAATCGTAGCCAAAATCGGCCTTGAGCCATTTGAGGTAAGCCTCGACATCTTGCTGAACAAAGGGGTTCGTGTGGTCGAGATCGCGCGCGCCGCCCCAGTTTTCGCCCGTATCAGCTGCACCCGTAGCCTTGCCGCGCCAATCGCCCGCATTGGGATCGGTGTTCATCTCGTCCGTATTGCAGATGTGCTCAGCCGTGAGTTGGAAGCGGCCGAAAGTGCCAAAGTTGTCCTCAGAAAAATTGCCCCAGCCGGTGTAGCCGGCTCGATGATTGATGACGATGTCTGCGATCACGTGGACGCCGGCTTGGCGGAAAGCAGTCGTCAGCCGTTTCAAGTCGGCCGGACTTCCCCAGCAGGATTGCTGATTGCTCCACTGCTGCGGATGGTAGCCGACATTGAGGCCGCCGGTCTTGTTGTCGCCTTCGCCGGTAGCAGAGGGCGGCAACCAAATCATTGTGAAACTTTTGCTAATATCGCTCACTTCGGGCAGCAATTGCGTCCAGCCCGTGAGGCTTTGCGAATTCCAATAAAAGCCCTGCAACATAATGTCCTGCGAATGGCGGGGCACTTGGGCATACAAGACGCCTGCGCCTAAGAAAAGGGCGAAGACGGAAGAAAATATGCGTTTCATATCTATACAAAATAAACAATCACGAATGCGCAGTCGGCCCTAAAGGGCTTCCGATAAGACGGAGCGACTGCCACATTCGTGATGCCTGCGTAAAATTATATTATTGTATGCGACCTGTATTGTCGGAGAAGTTCAGATATACACGCTCGCCGGCATTTGCAGAAACGCGCGTTTGGTCGCCACCCGTTCCGCGATATTCGATTTTACCGCCAAGGATGATGAACTCCATCTTCCACCAGTCGATCGTAGACTTCGGTTGCACGTGGATGCGCACTTCGCCTGCGGCAGAGAGCGCGGGAGAAACAAACTCGCCCGTGCGGGTTGTCGGTATGGTGAAGCGGTTGGCTGCCACTGCGCCTGTCCAGCCGCCAACCGTGTTGCCGATGAGGTAAACCTCGGGGCGGAAGACTTCGACAGCCTTGGTGTCGGCATTGACGTAGATCAAATACCAGCCGGCTGCGCCAAACTTGAGGTTGCCTCCATCAACGTGAACACCGGAAGCCGCATTGTCGCCTGCTACAACGCCGGGGAAATCATTGCCCCAACCTGCTTGCGGTGCAAACTTGATCTGCTCGCCTGCATCGGCGTAGATGATCTTCCAATATTCGTCGCTCTGACCGTTGACGGGGATGAGCTTGGACCAATCGGAAGGAGCTGCGCCCCAATTATAATGACTGCCGGTCATATACAATTCAGAAATCAAACCCTTGACGGTATAGCGGAAGTTGACTGCGTCGAAGGTAACGACATACTTGCCGGCCTTCTCCAAAAGCATCGTCTGCGGATTGTTCCACACGACAAAGTCTTCTGTAGCCGTGCTACCATTGGTCGCACATCCGAGCGACTGATCGATATCCTGATCATCGACAGCTTTCTGCCCGAAGATGCGCCAGTAACAATTGTCGGCGGTAACGGTAATCGTAGCCTCGTAGATGCCATTGCCCTTGTCGTCCATCTTTACAGCTTGGTTATACTTCCAATTGTTGAAGTCGCCAAGCAGGTAATAATTGGCCTCGCGTGCCGGTGTGGCTGCGGGCGTGTAATTGACTTGGATGTCGTTGGTTTGTACGACAAGCGCCTGCCCCACTTTATCCTTAGCGGCAGCATTCATACGCATCGTAAGCGTGCGCTGAACAGCGGCCTTGCTATTAAAGGCTACCTGAGCGACAGAGTCGAGGGCGGCCTTGGTCACGTAGATATTCTTTTCCTTGGAGAAGAAGGGAACTTCGTAAGTGCCGTTGACGATGAGCTTTTCAAAGACCACATCGGTCAAAGCTTGATCGTTGGCGCCGAGATATACCGCCACGTTGAGCGTATCGCCGGCTTGGTCCTTGACGATATCCTTATCTGTGCCGTTGCCCAATTGAGCTGTGACGGCAGCAATGGCACCTTGCTGCGCGTTGGATTGCGGTTGAGCCCAGTCTTTGAAATCTTCGTTGCAAGCAGAGAAGATTCCGGCCGACAAGAGCAAACCTACCATCAAAAATATATGCTTCATCTTGTGTTATTTTATGTAAGTGGCGAAGGCGGAAGCGCTCAAAAAGTTGGCAACCGCCGCCTTCGCGACTAAGTTTGTTAATTGGCCACGCTGCCTTCGCCCGTGGTGAAGTTGAGATGAATCTGCTGGCCTACCTTACCTTGAATTGAGTAAGCGGCTCCCTTATCTTTATTCCAGCCATCGGGGAGATCGACGTCGCGATAGAAGATCGTCTTACCATCGAGCAAGGTAAGCTCGGTACGCCACCAATCGATCGTCGTCTTGATCGCGATGCGGACTTCGCCCGCTGCGCTGAGAGCCGGCGAAACGAAGTCGCCATTTTCCGTAGCCGGAACAGTGAAGCGGAAGTTGTTGTTCCACTCCCACGTACCTCCGTTGGTAGCTCCGAAGAGGTAGACTTCTGCGGGAAGGAAATGGAGTGTGTAGTCTACTTTATTGCCATTGACAGCGGTTTCTACGACAACCGTGTACCAACCTGCGTTGGAGACCTTGATATTGGCACCTTCGTTAGCGGCATCGGCGGATACGAGGTTTGAACCCGTTTGATCGTCGATCGTCAATTGGCCAAAGCCTTTATCTCTAGCGGCCCAAGCGTTGTCGGGGTTAACCTTAAACTCTGCATTGGCAGAGAAATAAACCACGCCGTAGAAGTAGCCGGCCTTACCGTAAGCCGGGTTGAGCATAACCCACTTGCTCCAATTGTCGGCAGCAGGGAAACTTCCGGTGATGTACATCTTTTCGGGCAAAGTAGCCGTGACTTGCGGTGCGTAAGGCAACACTTGCGGAAGGCGAATCGTATTTGAGAGAGATTTACCCAAATTTTCGTTACCGTAAATATTGGCGCGCAAACGAATGAAGACGGGTAAAGCTGTCGTTGGCGTGACACTGCCGGCCAACTTCAGGATGGCATCATTCAATTCGGAAGCCGGCACATTCATACGAGCACTGGTATGCGTCGTAGGCAAGGCTATGAAGCTGGCAGAATCGCCCGTGAGCGATACTTCTACGGTATAAACAGTAGAAGCCGGGAAGCCATAGGCAGGCTGCGAGGTCGTTAGTTCGACATACTGCGCATGCTTGAGGTCATACACGTTGTTGGCTGCAAAGGGCGGCTCATTGAGCACGAAAGATGCAGCATCTTGTAAATGCGGATTGCTGCCCGTATCTTCGCTGCAAGCAGCAAAGAAGGGTAAAGTCAAAGCGACGAGCAGCAGGGAAAATATATGTTTCATTGTTGTTGCTATTTATATAATGTCTGCCGCGGTTTAATAGCCGGGATTCTGACTGATGTGGTCTTGCTCTTCAAACGGAATGGGGAAAAGATTATACTGTGCGTTGACTGCATTGCCTTTGTAGGTGCCGCCTTTCCAATCCCACATATATTTACCTGAAGTGAAGAAGCCAAAACGAACGAGATCGCTGCGGCGACGTCCTTCAAAGTAGAACTCGCGCGACCATTCGTCGCAAAGAATCTTATCGTCAACTTGTGTGAGCGGCTGTGCGTTGGCACGACTGCGGATCACGTTGATGTCGTTCAAGACCAAAGCGGGCGCTACGCCGAGACGGTAGTTGGCCTCTGCACGCGTAAGGTAAGCCTCAGCGACGCGGAAGAGGGGCACGTCGGTATCAGGAAATTTTGTATCGCTGGGACGGCCGCCTGTTGCGTAGACGTTGGACCATTTTAAGATGGAGAGACCGGCCGTAAAGGACGTGATGGGCGAAGTCTCGGTCGTACGGACGTCTTTCAAAGCGCCGTCTTTCATTTCTCCACCACCATAGAACATAGCACGGTCATCGTGAGCAGCGAGACGAATGGCGCGAGCATTAGCTTCACCATTGTTGCTTTCGCTTGTTGCCAAAGGCACATCGGAAAGTTGCTTGAAGAACTTAAGAACCATAGCTTCGCGAGCGCGGTTACACGTCCAAGCTTCGGTAGTGCCACAAGCGGGCGTACCATTGCCGCGCGTGGAAGCGATCGTGTATTCGGAGCCACTATAGCTTTGTGTCTTTTTACCGTCGCAGCGGATCGGGAAGATGATTTCCTGACGCGCCAGTTGGTTTTCTCCATTGTCGCCCATAAAGAGTTGCTCGTAAGCCGTATAACCATTGAGTGATTGCGTGTTAAGCTTGTAGCCGCTCTCATTGATCACCTTATCAGAATAGTCTTTTGCGGCTTGCCATTGGGGGGTTCCGGTGTAGACGCCTGCATTCAAATAGAGGCGGGCCAATAACATCCACGCAGCAGCTTTATCCGCACGACCGTAAGCTGCAGCACCGGGCTCGGAGAGTTGATCCGTAGCAGAACCATCGCTGATAGCCTTTAATTCGGCCGTGATGTAATCGAAGACGTCTTTGCGGCTCTTCTCGACGGGAATATCTGTGTTATAGTGTTCCTTAAACGGAGCCTTGCCATAGAGATCAATGAAGTAATAGTAATGGAGCGCACGTAGGAAACGCACCTCTGCGCGCTGCTTCAAGGTCTCTGCGTCAGTCTTGCCCTCTGTATTGTCAAGGAAGAAGTTGCAAAGCGTGATGTTAAACTCCAAACGGTAATAAGTCAAATTATTGAGCCCGTGAGAGGAGTTCCAATTAAGATTCGTGAGGTCTGAAATACCCGGGTCGCTTTGCCACGTCCAAACCGTCTCGTCGGAAGGTAACTCGTTAGCCTCGAATATACGACGATAAAGCGATGAATTTCCTTCATCAAACTGCGCCATATCGGGTTCCCCCTTTGTAGCATCACCAGCTGGACCTTTAATACCTGTAAGTATTAAATTACCATATATCTTTGCCAACGTTCCCATTTGGTTGAACGTCGTATTGGTTTGCGGATCTTTAATCGATTGATTCAAGTCGTTGACGCAAGACGTCGTCGAAACGGAAAGCGCCAGCAGAAGAGCCGCAGAAGTTATTTTGTTTATGAATTTTAGTTTCATAATGCGTATGTTTTTGTTTCTTAGAACTGCAAGCTTACGCCGAGCATATAAGTTGTAGGACGAGGATAGAAATTATTATCTACGCCGTTGCCGGAATCGATTTCCGGATCAAGTCCTTTGTAATTCGTAATCACAAATGGATTTTGAACGGTAGCGTAAACACGTCCGCTGATGCCACGATACTTGCCGGCCTTAAAGAGATCGCGGAAAGTATAGCCAAGCGTAATGTTGTCGAAGCGCAAGAAGCTGGCGTTGCGTACGAAATAGTCGCTCATATAATAATCTGTCTTACCCGTGAAGCCAAGATCGACTGCCTCTTTCGTAACATTGGAATAGGCACCATTGGAATAGATACCGGCCCAAGTGACGTTAGCCTTATTGCTCAAGAAGTCATAGTAGAGGTAGTTATTCAAACTAGCGCGCATCGTAAAGCTGAAGTCCCAATTCTTATACAAGAACTTGTTGGTCATACCCATCGTTACGTCAGCTGTAGGCTTTTTGTAGACGTACTTATCATCTTCATTGATGATGCCGTCGCCATTGCGGTCTACGAAGACACCTTCCAAGGGGCGGCCGTTCTTGTCGTACACTTGTTGATAAACGTAGAAGCTATTTGCGGGGCGGCCGACGATATTGGCTTGTACTTTATTACCCAAACCGCGCGAGATGCTGTTGCCCGCTTTAATAATAGTATTGTCGCCCGTGAGCTTAGTAATCTTATTACTATTCCACGTTGCGTTGTAAGTTACTTGCCACGTGAAGTCGTTGGTAACAACCGGACGCGCATCAATAGAAAATTCGAGACCTGTATTACGGAGCGAACCGATGTTCTTCGTTACATAATTACTAAAGTTAGTACCTGCCGGCACCTGAACTGTAGAAATCAAGTCGTTCGTCTGGCGATAATAGTAATCAACAGCAGCCGAGAGGCGTCCATTAAGGAGAGAGAAGTCCACACCGGCGTTCCACGTCGTCGTACGTTCCCACTTCAAATCAGGATTATAAGCTTCCGGACGATAGATCGTAAAGTATTCATCTCCGAAAGGATATTGCGCATAACTGTTACCTTGCACATAACGTGGTAAATAGTAGAAATCATAACCGATATTCTGCTGACCGGTAATACCCCAACCGAGGCGGAGCTTCAATTCATCAAGCCAGCTCACGTCTTTCAAGAAATCCTCCTGCTTAAGTTTCCAGCCCAACGCCAAAGAAGGGAACGTGCCCCAACGATGTTTTTTCGCAAAACGTGAAGAGCCGTCCCAACGCATTGTGAAAGTCAAGAGGTAACGATCCAAAAGCGAATAGTTCAAGCGGCCGAAATAAGAAACGAGCGAGTTGCGATAAATGTGCATTGTCTCTTTGCGGTAAGCCGGGTTATAGGGATTGGGTTTATCTAATTTCGTTCCCGTTGCATCATACCAATCAGAGCCACTACCCTCACTGAATATACGGCGATGGAAGTGTTGCTCTTCAGCACCGGCCATCACGTCGATCATATGCTGATCAAACGTATGTATATATTGTGCATAGATATTGCCTTGCAAGTTGTATTTATAAGACTTTGCGTACCCATCCCAGCCATAATAGTTGTTGCTGAAGGAGTAAGGAGAGATCGTTGTATTCTGCAAGCCTTCCGAATAGTCACCACCGAGGTTGGCGTGGATGTGAATATCCGGGAAGAAGTGAAGCTTATAGTCTGCCTCTACGTTACCAATAAACGTATTAGCATTTGAGCGGTCGTTCTTTAAGTTGAGCAGCGCCACGGGGTTCTGCGGCGTATTCGTATTTGTCGTTGCCGTCCAACCGGGATTGTTGTAGACAGATGTAGGATCCATCTTTTGGTAATAACCTCCCGTG
>JABZGO010000330.1 GCA_015259305.1 Alloprevotella tannerae
AGGGTGGAGGGGTGTGGCATAGTGGCAACTTAGAAATTGATGTCCAGCGCCGCGTTCAGTGTGCGACCCGGCATAGGATAGTTGGCAATCACCTCATATTGCTGGTTAAAAATATTGTTGACAGCGAGCGTTAGTTTGCCTTCGAGGCGGCGCGAAAGACGGAAGTGGCGCAGGAGGCAGAGGTCGTGCGTGTACCATGGTTGCAAGCGGTTGCGGCGCACGTTCTCAGGCTGCGCGTATCGGCGGCCGACGTAAATAAAGCTGTAATAGCAGGTCCAACGCTTGAACGAGGCGCTCACCACGGCCGCCCCGCTATGGTGCGGCGCGTAGGGGATTTGCTGATTATAATAAGCGTCGGCAGGATCCGTAAGGTCGTGCGCCCATTGATAACTATAACGCACCTGTAAAGCCACTTGCAGAGCGCGCTGCGGACGCGCCTCAAGCGCCGCATTGACATCGAGGCCGCGAACGGCGACGCGCCCGAGATTTAGCATCGTCCAGCGGAATTGTTGCCCTTTGGGGTAGGCGATAATCTTATCGTGCACCTTATTATAATAGACTTCAGCCGACAATTGCAAACGCTGCCAGAGGCGATGACGAAAGGCGTGCTCCCAATGCGCACCGAGCGCCAACTGAAATGCCTTTTCGGGGCGTAGGAGTGCATTGCCCAAGTCCGTATAATAACGCTCGTTGAAGGTTGGCGCGCGAAAGTGGCGCTTCACAAAGCCGTGGAGCGAGAGTGTTCCGTCGGGCTTGAGTAGGTAATTGAAGAAGAGAGCCGGCGAGGCGTTGCGCACGGTAGCCGATTGGGCGGCGTTGCGTGTGCGATCGCGCAAGATGGTTTGCATCAAACTGCCCTGCACCTGCCACCGACCCAAGTGGAGGGAAGAAGAGAGGGCCGCGAGGTGCGTCGTGCGGCGAGGGTAGGCGAAGAGGGGATGGTCGTCGCGCAAGGTGTTGTAGCGGAAATCATAACTGCCGGAGAGCGTCCAACCCGGAAGCACTTCATAAGCATTCGCCCACGAAAGGTACGTTTCCCGCTGTCGGTAATGATGGTCTGCGGGGGCGGCAAGCGTATCTCTGTTGTGATAGCGCGTTGCGTAGTCGGCATATTTGACTTGCAAGCGCGTGCTGTAACGCTTTGCGAACGTGCGTTGCCACGCGGCTTGCACGAAGCGAATATCATCGCCCTGCCGCTCTCCGCGCCGCCATACGTTGCTAACAATTGCGCCGGGGATGCCGCGCTTCGAATGATAAATATAGGCCTTTGCGCGCCAATCGCCGCCCAGCAAACGCCCGTACATATTTAGTTCGCCGCGCAAAGCCAATACATCGCCATTGTGGCGCGTGGCTGTCGTGTCGTAAGCGACAACGCCGCGCGGCGTGAGGCGTCGATAACGAAAGCGATATTTTCCGTCGGCATTGAGTAGGCCGACATTGATCGTCGCACTTACCGATGGCGTTAAACGGAGCGCGTAGAGACCACTAAGT
>JABZGO010000331.1 GCA_015259305.1 Alloprevotella tannerae
GTTCTGTTAGGTGTCAGTCCTATTTCATAAACCTCATCTTGCTGAATATCATAGTAATTCGCAAGTGGTTTTCCTACTTCATGAGTTTCATCCAAGACCATGATTCCAGCATGGCTGTCGCCCAGACCTATTTCATCTTCTGCACAAATCATGCCGAAGCTTTCAACCCCACGGAGTTTAGACTTCTTGATCTTAAAGCTGTCTTCCCCATCGTAAAGGGTGGTGCCTATTGTAGCAACCATCACTTTCTGTCCGGCTGCAATGTTAGCTGCTCCACAAACTATTTGTACAGGATTCTCTTCCCCCAAATCTACAGAGCAAACATGCATATGATCTGAGTTGGGATGAGGCTCACAAGTTAAGACTTCTCCTACTACAATACCTTTTAATCCGCCCTTTATTGTTTGGAATTCTTCAACATCATCAACTTCTAGGCCTATAGAAGTAAGAGCTTTTGCCACTTCTTCTGCTGAAAGGTCAAAGTCAACGTATTCTTTAAGCCAATTATACGATATGTTCATAGCCTATCATTTATTTATAATCGCACAACATACTTTGCGCGCAAGGGTGATTGCATAATCACTCCTTCTTTGTGTAACCTTATTTGGTGCAAAATTACAACTTTCCAACGGGAAGTAGAAGCTTGAGGGCAACGTTTCTACAGAATGATATCTTATTGAAAGAAACTAATTTCAAAAGCCGAATCAAATGCTCGTAAATTCAACAAGCATCAGACTTCCAACGCCCCAATCATCTCTTGTACTTGCTTGATATTATGCTTATCCATCCACGTTTCTAAATCGGTTGCAATTTTCATTGTTATCGCAGGGTCTATAAAGTTTGCTGTCCCAACTTGTACTGCTGTTGCTCCGGCCATTAAAAACTCCACGACATCTTGTGCCGTCATAATACCTCCAAGCCCAATTACCGGAATCTTCACTGCTCGTGCAACTTGCCAAACCATTCTCAATGCGACGGGCTTTATAGCCGGTCCAGAGAGTCCGCCTGTTGCAATACTTAATTTAGGTCGACGAGTCTCAACATCTATCGCCATACCCATTAATGTATTAATCAAGGATAAGCTATCAGCGCCCTCAGCTTCTACAGCCCTTGCTATTTCTGCAATATCCGTCACGTTAGGAGAAAGCTTTACCACGAGTAATTTATCATAATGTTTGCGAACCTCTTTTACGACCGCAGCCGCACACTTAGCAGAAGTTCCAAAAGCCATCCCTCCATCCTTTACATTCGGACAAGAAATATTCAGCTCTATTCCAGCTATGTCTTCCAATTCATTGACGCGTGCTGCACAAGCCGCATAGTCTTCCGGAGAAGAACCGGAAACATTCACAAAGAAATTGGTCTTCAAGCCCTTGATCTTCGGATAGATCTCTTTTGAAAAATAATCGACGCCCTTGTTTTGAAGACCTACGCAATTGAGCATTCCCTGCGCCGTCTCTGCCATACGCGGATAGTCGTTGCCTTGTCT
>JABZGO010000332.1 GCA_015259305.1 Alloprevotella tannerae
TTCTTTGGCGGCGGATATGGACGATCAAAAGCTAAAACCGGAGGACGACCCCCACAATCGGGCGTATTATCTCAAGCAACTTCCTTTCACGGAAGAGGCAAAGGAGGCCTCAAACTTAATCTTGCAGAACGCGCTCTTCAATGCCGGCGTCATTGAGAAGGATGATTTGACTGATTTTCCCTTGGCTGCGCGCACGCTGGAGCGACTTGTGCGTAATTATCCTAAGTTTGACCGCTTGCACGACGCATATTATCAACTCTATCTCTTGTATATGCGCTGGCAGAAGCCGCTTGAGGCTGAGCAATACAAACGCCTGCTCGTCGAAACCTTCCCCGACAGTGCGATGAGCAAGCGTTTGCAAGATCCAAACTATTTGCACGACGCGCAATTTGCGGTGCAGATGGAGGATTCCTTGTATGCCGCTACGTATAATGCGTATCGGAAGGGCGATTTCGCGACCGTCGGCGCCAACTTTGAACGCTCGACGCAGAAATATCCGGATGGGGCAAACCGCGACAAGTTCTTGTTTGTTCATGCCTTGACGCGCTTGAACCGAGGCGAATATAAGCCGGCTGAAGACGCGCTTTCGACGCTCGTCAAGCAGTATCCCAAGAGCGAACTCCAACCTATGGCGGCAGAAATCGTGAAAGGCCTGCAAGCCGGTCGGAAAGCCGGATCCGGCGGTATGGACTTCGGCGGACTATGGGCGCTTCGCAATGCGCAAGGAGACTCTTTGAGTGCGGCGAAAAACGGAAAGGCGCCTACGTTTAATGGGAACCGACGCGCCAACTTCTTGTTCTTTGTGGCTTATGTCAGAGATTCGCTCGACGACAACCGTTTGTTGTACGATTTAGCCCGGTTCAATTTCTCAAATTTCTACGTTCGCAATTTCGATATATCGAAGCAAAATATGGCGCTCTACGCCGGCGAACTCTACAACTTGAAGGGCAAGAACACGGAGAAAGAACGCAGTCGCGTGCTCAACGTTGTCACCTTCTCCGTAAGCGGATTTAGGAGTTTTGATGAAGCCCACCGCTACGCACAAAGCGTATTCAAGTCGCCGGCATTGGCCGAGCAGTTGCGTCGTGCCCACGTCTATCTGATTTCAGACGAGAATTTAGCGCTGATACCTCGTGTTTTCAGCTTCGTAGACTATCAGAAATTCTACGACAAGGCGTTTGCGCCGCTTAAGCTCAATACAGATTTGCCGCTGGATGAGAATTATGCGCCCGGCAGTCAGCGTTATGAAGACAAGATCAATCCGATCTATCCTAAAGTCGTGAAACAGACGGACCAAAAAGATAGTTTGCAGACTACAAAACCCGGTTTGCCGACCGAAAAGGTCGATTCCGTTGCGACCAAGCCTATAATTATCTCCGATACAGATAAGAGTTATCCCGAGAAAGACAACGTTAATTCTGTAGAGAAGGCGTCGAAGAAGGAGGCGCGTCAGGTAGAACCTGAGCAGAATCAAGT
>JABZGO010000333.1 GCA_015259305.1 Alloprevotella tannerae
ATAATAAACGGCGAGCGTGAGACCGGTATCACGACATTCTTCTTGCAACACGAAATCGACACCGGAAACGTGATCCAACAAGTGCGCATCCCAATCGCAGATACAGATACGGCCGGTGATATACACGATCGCTTGATGCTGCTGGGTGGAGATTTAGTGATTGAAACAATAAACAAACTGATAGAAGGCAATATTAAGGCTATTCCACAAGAGGAAATGCAGACCGATGAACCGCTAAAGCCTGCTCCGAAACTATTTAAAGACAACTGTAAGATTGATTGGAGTGCCGGAGTGAAGAAGTGTTATGATCTCATTCGCGGTCTGTCGCCTTATCCCGCAGCTTGGACAACATTTGTGAGTGGAGAGAAGCAACAGACGCTCAAAATCTTTGTCTCAGAAAAGGAATTTTGCACGCCCACAGCGCCTGTTGGCACCATCATCATTGCAGATAAAGCTGATTTGAAAGTGGCTTTAAACGATGGTTATTTGCATTTAAAGGAAATACAACCGGCCGGAAAAAAACGCATGCCCGTTGCCGATTTCCTTCGTGGCTTCCGTCCTTTCGGAAATGAAAGGGTGGAGTAGGGAAGGCTTTATTGTCGGCAACGAACACGCGTAGTTCGTTAAGCTTAAAGCTCTACTGTTTGAAGATTTATAGTGCTTTCTGCATCTTTCTCAAACACAATTTTTGCGTCTTCAAAAGCCGGAGGGCCCATAACGCACTTTGCATCGTTGCTGAACCCAAACTTTTCAATGGGGATTCCCATTTTTCCAACATCCATAGTGCCGTTGCCGTTTTCGTCGTGGAAAATGGCGATGGCATATTCACCTTTAGGGAGATCCGTGAACGTTACTGTGCAAGTAGCACCCGTTACGTCCTGCTCAAGACTCTTAAACGATTGCTTCAGCCACGTTTCCTGACTATTAAACAGGGCTACGAAAACCTTACCTTTGTCTTGTTCAATCCCTTGGATGTGAACGGTTAAACTCTGGGCCTTCATTTGATTGAGACCGAACCATGCTGAGCAGATCAGCACAAACAAAAACTTTTTCATAATCTGATATTTTTTATTTGAGTTAGGGGGTTAATGTCGAGATGTATGACTGAAGCGCCTGCACGTAAGCTTCGAATGCCTGCCTTCCTTTTGAGGACAGGCGGCATACGGTGCGCGGTTTCTTTCCGGCAAAGGTCTTTTCTACGTGGATGTAGCCCGCAGCGCCTAACTTTTCTATTTGCACACTCAAGTTGCCTGCCGTGGCCTGCGTCTTCTCCTTGAGATAGACGAAGTCTGCCTCTACGACATTGCTGAGCAGAGAAATGACGGCCAAGCGCAATTGGGAGTGCAACAAGGGGTCGAGTTCCGGCAACATAGTTACTTTGCGTATTTATGATTGAGGTAATGGCCGGGAATAATCATTAGTACGACGAAACCCAGCGCAAACCATAGATTCGAGTTATAGTAAATG
>JABZGO010000334.1 GCA_015259305.1 Alloprevotella tannerae
TAGCATAAAACAACATCACGCCGACAGCTTCAGGATATTCACCAATGTAAAAGGCTCCTGCAGTGGCAATAATCATAAGCAGAAACTCGTTGAATATTTCCTTTTCTAAAATCTCAAGCCAAGCCTTTTTCAGAATTGGCAGCCCTACCGGCAAAAAGGACACGCCATAATATATAAGACGAAGACAGAAAGGAATAAGCAAAAAATGATCTAAGACCAGACCAACAATCAGTAAAGCAGCCGACAATAAAGGGAAAAGCAGACCGCTATGTCCATGCCCTCCTTGCTTTCCACAAGTATGATGGTGATGATGACAACTACAAGTTTCGCACATAACTATTGATTTTGTTGCAAAATTACGGAAAAGTTTATGCAACTTAGTTGCAAATATTTCCACCCTCTCCATATATAGGTTACGCCTAACGCTACAGCGTCATATTCTACTTTCATTCTCTACTGAATATAGAGATAGCGCTCACCTATATCCCGCCTAACCCTCTCTGTTTATAATACTATTATGCAACGGACAACTTAAGGCATTTTGAAGAGCATACGTTTGTCACCCTTTCCCATACATTGTACAAAAGAACTCGACAATGCTCGCTTCTAATAGATTTTGAATTTCTGATGCAACGACATAATGGAGATAAGACCTCAACTCAGCATTCACCCATCGCACTTCGCCAAATTTCTTTCGTGAGCGTAGCTTTGTACTATCGTGATGGGACGACCGTACTCTCGTGAGGGGAGAATCATACCTTCACGAAGGGACGAAAACAAATCAGGCCAAAGGACTTCAAAGAATAGGTATGCGATTCGGTATTTCATATTTAAACAGATAGCATACTATTTTAGAGAGTTTTAAGCTCATCTTCCTAAACTATTTTTTCAGGAAAATAGAATCCAAATCTTGCCCGAAAACAAATGATCACCCAACTTTATAATGCCTTATTTTTACCGCTTTAACCCCCATCCGGCCATCATCATCTTCAACTCATTCTTTGATTTTTTTTTGCAAAAACAAAGCTTCGACGAAAAAAAACAGAAATTACACACAATAAATTTGCGACTTTCACGATTAGTTTCTATTTTTGCAGAAAACAGAAATACAATGAGAAAATATACGCGCTTATTACTATTAGCTTTGTTCCTCGTAATGATGCCTGCAGTTAATGCTGCAGCTGCAGTGATTTATGAAAGTCCACAAGAGGTGAATGACTTTGAGGAAGTGCGAATAACGCTAAACGGAGCCAATCTGCGAGTACAAAATGGCTCAGGTATGAGTGTTGAAATCTACAACATCACGGGAGTGAAAGTGGCAGATTATCGCATTGATTCCAACGATAAGACAATACGCCTTGAATTAAACCGAGGCTGCTACATTATAAAAGTAGGAAAAACCGTACGAAAAATCTCTATCCTCTAAAAGATCGAAAGGCTACTTGCATTTAGATGGTAAACAAGAT
>JABZGO010000335.1 GCA_015259305.1 Alloprevotella tannerae
ATACGGTCGTGGTCTCTACGAGTGGGCGCAACGATTATCGCTGCAAAGGTTTCGACGTTTATATCGACGCTTTGGCCGCCCTCAATCGCCGACTAAAAGCTGCGCCCGACTACAACGGACCGCGCATCTTGGGCCTGATCGAAGTGCCTTGCTGGATGCGTGGGCCGCGCGCCGATGTGCTGGCTCGGCTAAAAGGAGAGAGTGGCGCTGAAAATGCGTTGCCGATGCCGCAAATCTCGCACGACCTTTATAATATGAGCGAGGACCGCATCTTGCAGACGATTCAAGCGAGCGGACTTTCAAACGGGCCGGACGATAAGGTCGACGTCCTGCTCATACCCTGCTACCTCGACGGGCGAGATGGCATCTTCGACATTTCTTATTATGATATGTTGCCGGCGAATGACGCTTGCATTTATCCGTCTTACTACGAGCCTTGGGGCTATACGCCGCTTGAGGCGGCAGCTTTTGGACTGCCTTGCATCACAACGGACCTTTCGGGCTTCGGACAATGGACAACGAGCACGCTGCAACAGGCTACGACGCTTGCCGATGGGGTGATGGTCTTGCACAGAGACGATGATAACTACAACGAACTGGTGGAGGCTATCTCGGGAACGATTCTTCGCCTTGCAACTATGTCTGCGGAGGATCGTAAGCAAGCCGGACGCAAAGCAAAAGCGCTTGCAGCCAAAGCGGAGTGGGCGCATTTTATTAAATATTACTTCGACGCTTATCAATTTGCCCTCCAAAAGACCGCAAAGAAAAGCTGACTACCATAAAGTATAAAACATAGAAACTACAATATCGTTATGAAAGTAAACACAAACAACGCCAATGAGCCGATATGGAGTGAGGTGACGGTTAAAAATCATATCCCCGCACAGCTGAAAAAGCTCGACGAACTCGCACACAACCTTTGGTGGTCGTGGAATCCCGAATGTGTGAACCTTTTCCGTAGTTTGGACAATGATCTCTATAAGGCTGTTGGGAAAAATCCCATTGAGCTACTCTCAAGACTTGGTTTTGACAGACTGAGCGAAATTTCCAAAGACGAAAAACTGATCGCGGAGATGGATCGCGTTTACAAAAACTTCCGCACTTACGTCGAAGCAAAACCTGATCAAACACGGCCGAGCGTGGCTTACTTCTGTATGGAGTATGGACTCACGCACGTGCTTAAAATATATTCCGGCGGTCTTGGCGTCTTGGCCGGCGATTACCTTAAAGAGGCTTCTGATAGCAACGTAGACTTATGCGCGGTGGGCTTTCTCTATCGTTATGGCTACTTTACCCAAAGCATCTCGATGGACGGTGGGCAGTTTGCCAATTATGAAGCGCAAGACTTCGACCGTCTTCCGATCGAACGCCTCTTAGATAAAGATGGCAATCAAATCATTATTGACGTGCCCTTCCCGGACAAAGCCACGATTCACGCTGCAGTGTGGCGTGTGAACGTAGGG
>JABZGO010000336.1 GCA_015259305.1 Alloprevotella tannerae
GCCGTATGAATCGGTGAGTTGGTGATACAAAGCGTTGCTTGCGGCGTCATGCCGGCTTCTAAGGCCCATTTAATAGATGGGATAATGTTGCGCACGTCATTGAGGCCGCAGAATATACGCGTGATATCTACACCTTGAGCGTGCTTAACCTTATATTGAAGTTGCCGTAAATCGTCTGCACACGGGAACATTCGCAGCGCGTTCAGACCGCGGTCAAGCATATGCGTCTTGATGCCCACCTCGTTGAAAGGTTTCGTAAAAGCACGAACTGCGTCGTTAGGATTCTCCCCATATAGGAGGTTAACCTGTTCGAATGCGCCGCCATTGGTTTCTACGCGTGCAAAGCATCCCATCTTGATGATCACGGGTGCGATGCGCTCGAGCTGATCTTTGCGTGGCTGAAATTTCCCGTAGGACTGATACATGTCGCGATAGACGAGACTGAATTGGATTTTACGGTTTGCCATATTTGTCTTGATTTAATTCGTATTTTGCTTTGAGACCTGCAAAGGTAGCGTATGAAGAAAGAAATGCAAAGCAAAAATCTATTTTTCGCTTCACATTTCTTTCTTTTTTGTGCAAACTGCCAACGCTGTAAGGCAAACTAACCTTCTCAGCCTTATTGGGCGCTTTTATTTTTTGATAATCTTCTTGCCGTTAATGATGTATAGGCCGTCGGGGAGCTTTGAGAGCGGACCTTGCTGTAAGTTGCCGTTCAGATCATAAATGCGTCGTTTGCCGGCCCTTGATGCTGCGTCGGTTTCGATTTGATGGATGCCAACGGGTTCAAACTCTTCGATGTTGGGGGTAAAGTCGGCCCATTGCTCAGCTGCTTCATAGAGCGCTTTACTGCCAATGGGGACGCGTAGCGTGCAAGGCACGGCCGAAGAACCTCTGAAGAAAACAATCATACCCATCTTAATTGTCGATGGGTCGGCAACGCTGACCGTGAGTTGCTTTAGATTTTTGCACCAGCCAAAAGCAAAATTGCCCAACTGACGCAAACCGCCGGGCAGTTTGCCGTATTGCAGCGCCTGATTTTCAAAGAAACCGAAGTTGCTGACAACTTCCAGTGATTTGGGGGCTCTGTAAAGCGTCTCTTGCTTGCCGGCCGGATATTGCAGAAGTTGGGTCTTGGCCTTGTCATACAAGATTCCGTCTTCGGAAACATAATTGGGGTTGGCCTCTGCTACATTTATGGCCGTAAGGCTCAAACAATCGTGAAACGCTGATTCGCCAATCGATTCCGTTTCTGCCGGCACGCTGATCTGTTTGAGTTCGTTGCAGCGGACGAAAGCAAAAGCGCCGATCTTTTTGATTTGCTGATGAATCGTCGTCTCCGTCAGCGATTCGTTGCCGCCAAAGGCATAATCGCCGATCTCCGTAATGCTGCTCGGAATGACAAAGGATGCCCCCTTTTTACCCGCAGGATATTGTAA
>JABZGO010000337.1 GCA_015259305.1 Alloprevotella tannerae
TCCGTCTCGTGGGGATCTTTATAATCAATGTCGCCGTGCAAAACCGCGTGGCAGCGGCCCGTATAAGTATCATTGCCGCCCTGTCCGCGCTTAAACTTCGCATAAAACACCAAGGAGTCGGGACGTCCTGCGAACAAGCAACTATTAACACCGGAGCGATTCGTATAATTATAGTTGGCCGCATTGGCCGGCGTTTTATTGCCCATATTTATACAACCCGTAGTCAGATTACCATTGGCTTTCGCGCCAAAAATACTGCTTGATTTGAGCAAGACAGCATTTCCTGTGCGGCCCGTAGTCTTGACCGTATTTTTCTTAGAACTACTCTTTGCCATACCTCCGATGAAGCCCCCCAAACCGGAAGTATTAGCAGATACGAAACTATACCACCCGTCGCCCGGCTCATTTACGTCTTTCCACGTTTCAAAGCCGGAGTTATTCACTTGAAAAGCCCCCGTTTGTGCACTTAAAGATAAGGCCATGGCGGCAAAAAAACTTGTCAGTAAAAAATGTCTCATTGATTTCCTTTTACTTTTCTCGGGCGCAAAGGTAATATATCTCAGGATAAACTATTTGGGCATAGTTGTTTTTTACCCACAAAAAAATAAAAGAATCTTTAGTTTTCTGCTTGCCGTCCGCCTGCAAGTCGTCCGAAACCCTAGCATTAGGCGCACTTCGTACGTGAAACGATGCAGCAACGCATAAATTTATATTTTGGGCTTTGTCGGGGCCTACGGCGACAAAAAAAGGAGGGAGCGGGACGACAGAGCAACTAAATTCCGAACGCTTTATTTTGCACCTAATTGCCCATTGCCTACTTTTGCACCTTATGAAGCACTTCTTAGAAAATATAGCAACAGGCCTCATCCTCCTCCTCTCGAAGTTGCCGCTACGTCTGCTTTATATATTATCCGATTTTGCTTATTTCATTGTGCGCTACGTTGCCGGCTATCGGCGAGGCGTCATACGTCGCAATATTGACGCCTCGTTTCCGGAAAAGACCGCTAAAGAAAGAGAGCACATCATCAGCGATTTCTATCATTTCTTTTGCGATTATGCCGTCGAAACCATACGCTTGCTCTCGATACCGGCATCAGAAATGCGCCGTCGTATGGTCTTTGAGGGCGTTGAAGAGATGCAGGAAGTGGTGGGCGAACGCCAATTTGCCTTTGTCTACCTCGGACACTTCTGCAATTGGGAGTGGATTTCCAGTTTGGGACTTTGGATGCCTGAAACTTGGCGCTGCGCCCAGCTCTATCGGCCTTTGGATAATAAAATGTTTGACCGCATATTCTTGCGTTTGCGGTCGCGCTTCGGAGCAGAAAACATTCCGAAGAATGCTATCTTGCGCCGCATTGCCGGTTGCAAGCGGGAAGATAAGAAGAAGGTGATCGGATTTATCTCTGATCAATCGCCACGCCCCGTTAACATACACG
>JABZGO010000338.1 GCA_015259305.1 Alloprevotella tannerae
TGCTTTATCTATATTCGACCAAGTCGCCGGCTTTGCGGAGGGCAACCTGACCTATGATAAGGTTATCGAAGACTTAGACTTGCTCGACTACGACTACTATTTCCGCGTGACGGATCTGTTGTTGGCGGGGAAAGTGCCCGAGGTACTCCTTACGCTCAATGAGATTCTCAACAAGGGCTTTGCGGCCAATCATTTTATCAGTGGTTTGGCGGCCCACTTCCGCGATTTGCTGGTCAGCAGAGACGCCATTACGCTCCCGCTCTTAGAGGTAGCCGAAGACGTAAGGCAGCAATACGGGGAGCAAGCCGGCCGTTGCGCCCTACCTTTTCTATATAAGGCGTTGCGATTAACGAGCGACTGCGAACTACAATATAAAGATAGTGGCAACAAGCGCTTACGCGTAGAACTGACGCTGATCGAATTGGCCCAACTCGCCAATGCTGCCGCGCCAACGGTGGGGCAAGGTGTCAAAACAAACTTGCAACCGGTTTTTCAAAAGCCTGAAGCGTCAGGGCGCACCACGCCTCAGGCTACGGTATCGCAACCTCAACCCGCGCCAAGTAATGCGGCAGCACCATCACCCTCTTCCGTAGCCGAACAGAAGCCGGCTTACGGCGCGCCAAAGCCGGATCCGGAGCAGACGCCGACACCAACAGCGCCATACAAGAAGCTCCCGGAAACGCTTTCCGTCAGAGAAATGGCAATGCGCAAACTACAGGAGCAGCGCCAAGGATCTCAAGCGAAAGAACCGGAAGAACACTTCGGCAACAAAGCCTTTGAACTCTCGGATGTGCGCTATGTTTGGATGCGTTTTGCCAACAAACTTCCCGCGGAGGAGACGGCAACGGCCGCTCGAATGAAGCGTATGGAGCCGCAAATGGTTGATGCGACAAACATTGTCGTACCAGTAGAAAACACGATGGTGCTCAAGGATATGAACAAGATAAAAGGACAATTGCAGCACTTCTTCAGAGCGCAACTGGACAATGGAGAAGTTACCCTAATCTTCAGACTCTTAGCGCCGGAAGAAGATGATCACGCCTTTGATCCGCAGGCGCTCTTGCAAGACTTTAAGCAGCGGAGCGAAGGCTTTAATCTGCTCCATAACCAACTCCGATTGCGCCGCGGATAAAAAAGCATTTGGCGAAACAGATTATAAAAAAACCGCGCGGCTGTGGCGCACTTCGTGCTCAAGGTGCGCAAACCGGCCGACTGACGCGCAGAACATACAAAACAACAACCCTCTAATTATGGCAAATAACAAAACCATTACGCTGACTTACCGCCTTACGGCTACTGACCGTGAAGGTAAAGAGCAAATCGTAGAAGAAGCTACGACTGAACGGCCTTTCCGTTTTATCACCGGACTCAATTTTGCGCTCGACGCTTTTGAAACGAAAGTGATTGACCTCAAGACTGACGAGGCTTTCGATTTT
>JABZGO010000339.1 GCA_015259305.1 Alloprevotella tannerae
GAAGGAGGAAGGCGCCTCATTTTTCGTGCTTCAAACATTGGGCGACATTTATCCGGCCACGAGCGTTCGATCAATGACGCTCCCAAAGTTTGACAATGCACGCGTTGTAGCCGGCTTCCCCCTGGCTTTAGACACCGATGAGCAGGCCCAAAGTGTTGATATCCTCCGGATGCTTTGTCCTAATCCGGAAGCTTCTTATTTGATAAAGGTAAGAGGCGATTCGATGATTGATGCCGGCATCAGCGACGGAGACATTATTATTGTAGACAAAAGTAATCGGACGCCCAGCGAGCACGAAGTGGCAGTGTGCGAATATAATGGAGAATACACCATTAAGCATATCGTGCAGCAAGCGGGAAAGACGTGGTTAGTTCCGGCCAACCCTAAATATCCCCGTATAGAGATTTTTGAAGAAGATGATTTCTCGGTATGGGGCGTAGTAACTTATACGATTCATAAACCTCGGTCATAACAAGATATGTGGGCTTTGGCTGATTGCAATAGCTTCTTTTGTTCCGTAGAAAAAGCCTTCCATCCGGGATTAAGGGGAAAGCCTGTCTGCGTATTATCCAGCAATGATGGCAACATCGTAGCGCTTACTCCCGAAGCCAAGAAGATTGGGATTAAGCGCGGCGACCCTGTGTTTAAAGTAAGAGATCTTATTTCTTGTCATAACGTGAAACTCTTCTCCGCAAATATGAAGCTCTATGCTGCGATGTCGCGTCGTGTAACCAATATGCTACGAAAGCGCATTCATCACGTAGAAAATTACAGCATTGACGAAAGTTTTTGCTGCCTTGATGGCTATGAGCAACTCTATGATATAGGAGATTTTATGAGAGATATCGTAGAAAATGTACGCCTTTGGACAGCAATCCCCATGAGTGTAGGGATCGCTCCAAGTAAGACCTTGGCAAAGGTCGGTAGTAAGTTTGCCAAACAGTACAAAGGTTATCGCTCAGTGTGTTTGATTGATACAGAAGAGAAAAGGCGCAAAGCTTTGGCCCTTGTTGACCTATCTGACGTGTGGGGAATCGGTCGACGCACGCTGAAGAAATTAGCATATTACGGCATTCATACGCCTTTGGCCTTTGCAGATAAAAGTGAAAGCTGGGTGAAAAGTCACTTTACGCTACCGATGATCCGTACTTGGAAGGAACTTAATGGCGTTGATTGTATAGACACCACGGAGATCATTGCTAAGCAAACGATTTGTACAAGTCGCAGCTTTGGCAATATGGTTACCGAACTTGAAGACCTTAAAGCGTCGGTAGCTCATTTTGCCAGCTCTTGCGCCAACAAGCTCCGCGGCCAACATTCTCTGTGTAGAAGTATTACGGTGTTTATTGCGACGAACCGCTTTCGCGAGGATTTGTCACAATATAATAATATGCTTACCTATACCCTACCCATAGCCACAGCTGACACACTT
>JABZGO010000033.1 GCA_015259305.1 Alloprevotella tannerae
ATGCGCTACTATGCCGTGTCGCTCGCCACGTACATTGCCAAAAGCCACCCCGAAATGCAGCAACTGACGAAGCCCGAAGCGCAGACCAACGATTGGGCCGCCGTTCTGCAGCGCAATCCCGAACTCAAGCAAGTTTTGATCGCCGAGACTCCGTGGGTGAATGCGGCCGAACAAGAGGCTACCCACGCCGCTGCAATGGCACTCCTCTTTAATCCCGATGCGATCGACGCTCGCAAGATGAGTGCTATCGACAAACTCGAAGCGCTGCGCTTGCCCGATGGTGGATGGGGCTGGTATGGCGCTAAGGTTAGTGACGTCTACGAAACGACTAACATCCTCTACCTCTTGATGCGCGCCAAGGTGATGACGGGTAGCGATGAGGCCGACCAAATGTTAGAAGAGGGCTTCAACTTCTTGGCGGAGAAAGTCGACACGGCGCTCCACCCGAAGTCGGCGCCGCTCACCAAGGCCTGGCTGCAAAATTATGCCAACGAGACGACCACGCTGCGCTACTTGTATCTGGCTCACAAACTCGGCATCAAGCCGGAGGCCAACGAGAAAAAATTGCTCAAGGCTTTGAAAGCTACTTACAAAGGTTCGATGTATCAGAAAGCACTCAAAATATTGGTGATGGCTTTGTATGAAAACAAGAAAGTCGTAGCTCGCGATTTGGAGAGCTTGATTCAGCATACGGTTGAGCAGCCCTCATTGGGGCGCTATTTCGATACGGATCGCGCGAGTGATAGTTGGTTTATGTATAAGATACCTACACAAACGGCAGCTATCGAGGCGCTGGATATGACCCGCCCCGCAACGAGCGACACGCTGCAGGCTATGCGCCTTTGGTTGCTCCAATCTAAGCGTGCCCAACTCTGGCCCAACTCCCGCGCCACGGTGGATGCGCTCTACGCCCTCTTGCGTCCGAACAGCGAGAGTCAGACGGTTCAGGGCTTCAAGCCCAATCCGCTCTATTTCACGCTGAAGCGCGGTGAGGAAGTGCTGGAAGTAAATGCGAAGAGTCAGCAAATGGGGCAGGAGACCGTAGGCTACGATCGCCAGAGTTTTACGGACGAAAAGCAACTGGCGGCCGATCATATCGTGCTCCGCAAGAGTGGCGAGGGTCTCGCTTGGGGTAGCGTCTATGTGCAGTATACTTTACCGCTCGATGAGATTCGCTCGGCGAGCAACGGACTCTCCATCGCGCGCCGTTGGGAAATAAAGAAGGGCGAAGCGTGGCAACCACTTGCCGACGGTAGTACGGTCGACGCGGGCACAACGCTGCGTCAGGTCATCACCATCAGTGCTGACCGCGACTTAGATTTCGTCTCCGTGAAAGTATCTCGCCCCGCCGGTCTCGAACCTCTGACCGCCTTGAGTGGATACGACTGGGAGAGCGGCGCATATCACGCCGTGCGCGACGCGAGCGACGAGTACTTCTATCGCAAATTCCCGAAAGGCAAGTTAACCTTCACGGTCGAAGGTCGCGCTATGCGCATCGGAACCTTCCGCTCCGGTCTCGTTCGTGCCCAGAGCCAATATGCTCCGGAGTATAATGCCTTCGCGCCGAGCTTTACGCTGACCGTCAAGTAAGCCCTTTTTATAGCTGATGACCACCCGTCGCTTTCCGGCGGCCCGCGTAGATTCATCAAGCACCCTACAGATTGCAGCAATGCGAGGAAATTAGTCTCGCATTGCTGCTTTTTCGTGCCTGCTGCCGCTATTGTCGCCGCCGAAGTATAGACGCCCCAAGCGGCCGCCCTCTTTGTGGGTTCTGATCTTTGATTCTCAAACAGATGCGGGGCTGTTTCTTGTTGTTTTGTCTCCCCTTTCTCATTGTTTGCTCCCACCAAACCATCGTTTGCTGCCGCCAAACTATTGTTTGCTCCGACCAAACCATCGTTTGCTGCCACCAAACGATCGCCCGGTCAATTGAAACTTTCCGCCGGTGCAACGCTTTGAAAAAGCAAGTCCGCCCTTTTGTGCTCCGTTTGATGGTTATGATAAGGCCATTTGCGGCTTGCCTGCACGGGGAAGCACACTTGAAGTTCATCTCGCTTGTTGGCCGTTTTTGAAAAAAGGAAGGCGTGATCGTAAGTCTAAATGAAGGGCTAAAACTTTCCAATTCTTTCCAATGTTGCAAAGATTGGAAAGAATTAGTAACTTTGCAGCAGTAAATAAAAGTTCTGTTATGAGTGCCATAGAATCTCCCCCGAAGATTAAAAGAGAGGATCTGCTAAAGGCTATTTTGAGCCAATCGGACCAAAACTTGGCAGCGCTGATAGAAGAACTCAACGAAACGTATGCCTATTGGGATGTCGTGAAATACAAACAGCTCCCTGAAGGCTACACTCATAAACAGTTGTGGGCTTCCCTTAAAGCTTCGCGCATCGCTAATAGGATCGACGTTTGGCCAAAATATGACATTCGTCTTCATATTACGAATGCTATGCAGCGCATGTGCCACGCGTTTGATATGAATTTTGGCGGTTCTTGGAGTGCAGATGAACTCTTGCCGGCTGAAGTTAAGGAGCGCTATCTCGTAAGTTCGTTGATGGAGGAGGCAATCTTTTCCAGTCAGATGGAAGGAGCGGTCACTACGCGCCGCGTAGCCAAAGATATGCTTCGAAAAGCGATAAGTCCGAAAGATAAATCGCAACAAATGATCGTCAATAACTACCGGACGATTCAGTTTGTCGTAGAAAATCAAAAAATGCCGCTTACGCCTGAGCGCTTACTGCACATTCATCAATTGATGACTGAACATACGCTGGACGATCCGCAAGCAGCGGGGCGCTTTCGTACGAACGATGAGGTCGTAGTTGCAGACGGCATTACGCACGACATAGTGCATTGCCCGCCATCTCACACCGAAATCCCCTCGTTTGTGGAAGATCTGTGCCAATTTTTCAACGATGAAAAGCCGAAAGTCTTTATTCATCCGATCATTCGTGGGATTATCATCCATTTTATGTTGGCCTATATGCACCCCTTTGTTGATGGTAATGGGCGGACGGCGCGTGCTTTGTTCTATTGGTTCTTGTTGAAGCAGGGCTATTGGCTGACAGAGTTTCTCTCTATCTCGCGGGTGATCGCCAAATCTAAGAAGGCTTATGAGAAATCCTTTCTCTACACGGAAGCAGACGATAACGATATGGGTTATTTCGTAGCTTATAACCTGCGCGTATTGGACTTGTCGTTTAAGCAATTGCAAAGCTACTTACTCAAGAAACAGAAAGAGAAGCGAGCAGCCAATGCTTTCTTGAAGCTGGGTGGGATAAACGAGCGACAAGCACAGCTTATCCAATTATTTATCGATAACCCGAAGGAGATCATTACGGTCAAGTATGTTCAAAGTAAGTTTCTCGTCAGTCCCACAACGGCGAAGAACGATATTATAGGCTTGGTCGAGCGCCAACTGCTGTGCGAGTTCGCTTATAATAAGGTGAAGAAAGGCTATAGACGGAGCGAACATTTTGAAGATGCGTTGCGGACCTTGCAAGAATAGGCCTTGCCAAGTCGTGAGCGATGGGAACGAAAAAGAAAGCGAGTAAAGGTGCGTGATAGTACCATTACTCGCTGCTGTATATTGGTCGGAAGATTCGAATAGTCGCTAATTGCCCGTTAAGGATTGGAGCAGATTTAGCGCTTGGCCTACGCTGCCGATGTCTTTTATAATCATACGCCGCTTGCCGCCTGACTCCTTGAGTTCGCAGCGGCGGAAATTAGTCGTTGCAAAAGCGATGAGTCGGTCGAACGTTGCACTCTTATAAAAAGGACTGTCGGTTTTGGAGATGAAATACAGCGTCATGCGTCGCTGTTTCAGCGTGATCTTTTCCGCACCCAACTTCCGGCCGCTGCGACGCAAAGGTACGATGGCTAAAAGTTCATCCCCCTCAGGCGGAAGTTTGCCGAAACGATCTTCCATACGCTTCCGAAAGGCCGCCAATTGGTCATCAGCGGTCAGTCCGTCCAACTCGCGGTAGAGCATCATGCGCTCCGTTGCGCCCAGCACGTAGGTTTCCGGGAAAAAGGCGTGAAGGTCGCATTCCACATTACACTCGTCGACAAAGAAATCGCCCGTCAGGTTCGTTTTTTTCAAACTATCGGCATACAAATCTGCAAACTCCTCGCTTTTAAGTTCGCTCACGGCCTCCGCTAATATCTTCTGATAGGTTTCATAACCAAGATCTGCGATGAAGCCGCTTTGCTCTGCGCCGAGCAGATTACCGGCTCCTCGAATATCTAAGTCTTGCATGGCGATGTGAATACCGGATCCGAGATCGCTAAACTCTTCGATGGCTTGCAAACGTCGACGCGCGTCGTCTTTAAGTACGCTCAAGGGTGGCGCGAGCAGGTAGCAGAACGCTTTTTGCGAAGACCGCCCGACGCGGCCGCGCATCTGGTGGAGATCAGATAGGCCGAAGGTGTGCGCGGCATCGATTAAAATCGTGTTGGCGTTGGGGATGTCGATACCGTTTTCGACAATGGTCGTCGAAATCAGTACGTCGTAATCGTAATTGACGAAGTCGAGAATGATTTTCTCTAATTCGGCGGGCGCCATTTGCCCGTGGCCGACCACAACGCGGGCGTCCGGCACGTATTTTTCCACCAAAGCCTTCAAGCCGCCCAAGGATGCGACGCGATTGGTCACAATAAAGACTTGCCCGTTGCGACTCATTTCAAAATTAACCGCTTCGGCGATGATCTCATGATTGAATGTGTGGATTTCCGTTTGGATGGGGCGCCGATTAGGTGGGGGCGTCTGAATCACCGACAGGTCGCGGGCACCCATCAGTGAGAATTGCAGCGTGCGGGGAATGGGCGTGGCCGACATTGTCAGTGTGTCGACATTTACTTTTAGCTCCCTTAGGCGCTCCTTCACGGCTACGCCGAACTTCTGCTCTTCATCTATGATCAGCAAACCGAGATCTTGGAAGTGTACGGTCTTACTTATTAACTTGTGGGTGCCTACGATGATGTTGATATGCCCTTCTGCTAAATCGTGTAAGATACTTTTGGTTTCCTTAGCCGACTTGGCGCGCGAGAGATAGGCCACTCGCACGGGGAAACCTTTAAGCCGTTCGGCGAAGGTGCGATAATGCTGCAAAGCAAGTACGGTTGTCGGGACGAGAACGGCGACTTGCTTATTGTCGACAGCGGCTTTCAAGGCGGCGCGCACGGCAATCTCCGTCTTGCCAAAGCCTACGTCGCCACAAACTAAGCGATCCATCGGCCGCAAGCTTTCCATGTCGGCCTTTACTTCTTGCGTTACTTTCAACTGATCGGGCGTGTCTTCGTAAGTAAAGCTCGCTTCGAGTTCCTGTTGCAGAAATGAGTCGGCGCTGAAGGCGTATCCTTTCTCTTCCTTGCGTTGCGAGTAAAGTTTGATAAGGTTGCGCGCAATGTCTTTAATCTTTTTCTTCGTCCGATCCTTCATCTTCTCCCACGCTCCCGTACCCAAGCGACTCAAATGTGGCGGCGTGCCTTCGCGCCCCTTGTATTTGCTCAACTTATGCAAGGCGTGGATCGAAACAAGTACGATGTCGTCGTGCTGATACGTGAGTTTGATCATCTCCTGCTGCGATCCGTCGGCGGCCGGAACGCGAACTAAACCGGCAAAACGCCCAACGCCGTGATCCAAGTGTACGATATAATCGCCCGGATGAAACTGCAAGAGTTCGTTAAGTGTGAGCGCCATTTTCGCATCTCTGGCGTGGTCGCTTCGCAGGCTGTATTTGTGATAACGATCAAAGATTTGGTGATCCGTAAAGCAACAGATGCGCAAGTCTTCGTCGGAAAAACCGGCGTGTAAAGTTTGATCAACGGGCGTGAAAGTGGAGTTGCCGCCTTTTTCGGCAAGGATGTCGGCCAAGCGTTGCTGTTGTTTGCGACTGTCGGCCGTGATATAAATGGTGTAGTTTTGATCCAGATAATCCGAGAACGCGCGTTGGACCAAGTCGAAGTTTTTGTGGAAGATCGGTTGTGGAGTTGTGTGAAATTGAATCTTGGCTGCAGCGGGCGTAGTTCCTTGCGCCAGCAAGAAGTTTGGGAATGCGCGCAACCGATCATAGATTTCGTCGCCCTTAACCAGCAGTTTGGCCTTATCCGGCTCTGCTTGCGGTGTCGGTAGATCCGCTTGGGGCAAGTCCGTATCACGTTCTCTTTCGTAAGCCGCCCATTCTCCGCTCATCGCCGCCTCACGTGTGAAGCCTTCATCGTAGATATTGTTGATGACATCGCGAATATATTCCGGTTCACGCGTAATCACGTGACTGCTTTCCGGTAAATAATCCGTGAAAGCTACGTTGTCGCCGCCGGCAGCGCCAACATCAGGCACGATCGTCACCGCCTGCAGCCGTTCCTTTGATAATTGCGTCTGTACCTCAAAGGAACGAATCGAATCAACGTCGTCTCCGAAGAAGTCGATGCGGAAAGGAAATTCGGAAGCAAAAGAATAGACGTCGAGAATACTACCGCGGACGGCAAAATCTCCCGGTTCGTAGACATAATCCTTGCGTTTGAAGCCAAATTCCAGCAAGCGCTCTTCCAATGCAGTTAGGTCGTAGTGGCCCTCCTCCTCAATGACAATTGTCTTGGCCGCCATATCCGCTTTCGCCGCCACACGTGTGGCCAACGCAGCCGGAAAAGTGACGATGCAAGTGCCCGCCGGATTTTGCGAAGCTAAGCGATCCAGCACCTCCGTGCGCAGAATATCATTGGCCGCATCGCGTTGTCCGTATTTTACCGCCCGCTTAAACATCGACGGATAAAAGAAAACGTCGGCTTCGCCCAAGAGTTGGAGTAAGTCGTGGTAGAAATAGCCCGCCGTCTCCTCATCATCGGCCACGAAGAGCAGGGTTGGGCAATTGTTTTTCAAGTTTGCGCGCAAGCGCACTTGAAGTGCCGCAAAAACCATTGCCGCTGCCGACGCATGAAGTCCCTCGCAGAAAGTAGCAGGGGCGTTTTTGCGTCGGGCAATGTCTTCCATCGCCGCCAATTGCGGGCGTACAGCGTAGAGCGAAAGCAGATCTGAAAGCTTCACGTCATGATAAAATTAAACGAACGCCCACCGGCGCGCAGCCTATTTTGGCGTGGCGCGTCGGACGGCGTTATATATATAATGTATGTCGCGCTTTTAGCGAAGCCGTTGCTTGTAAGCATTGCCCCGGCGCGTATTTTCTATTTCGTGGGCGCACAAGCCGCAATGGCCGCGCGGATTTCCTCCCAATGCGTCGCCAAAGCCTGCATAGAAGGAAAGAGCAAGTTCGCCCCTCTCTCCCGCAAAGCCTCATCCGGCAGCGGTCCCGTGTTGACAGCAATGGTAAAAATGCCCGCTTTGACGGCCGCTTCGACGCCCAAGGGCGCATTTTCCACCACCAAGGCCTGATTCGGCTGAAGCGAAGTACGCTTAAGACCGCACAAGTAAGGGTCCGGCGCCGGTTTTCCTTGCGTATAATCCTTGCAGGATACGATTAAATCAGCGCGAAACACGTTTGGGAAAGCCGTTTGCAAGCGTTCGCGCAACGAGCGTTGCCCACTCCCCGTTACGACCACCCGCTGCAGACCATCGCGGCCCACTTTTTCCAACATTTCCGCTGCGCCGAGCATCCTTTTCGGCTGCGGTAGCGCATTGAAGCGTCGGCGTTTTTCCGTATAAATCGTTTCCAATTCCTCCGCCGTTGCTTGTCGTTGATGCGTGCGCTCCATCAGCGTGTTAATCATCAGCGTAGAAGTGCAACCCTCCAGCGTATACGGCTCATCAGGCAGCATTTCCAAGTCGTAAGCCGCCGCCGTCGCCTGCCAAGATTCATTGTGGAGGCGCATCGAATCAAAGAGTACGCCATCCATATCAAAAAGCACGGCCTCCGGAGCCAATTGCTCGAAGCCGTGATCTTTCAGATAGTTTTGTATAGCTTGTATATAATCGTTCATCATTCTTACTTGAGCAGCGTCGCCTTGCGTTTCGCCGCGACATCGGCCTCCGGCGATGCCGGAAGTCGATCATCAGCGATGCTGTTAAGCTTCTTTTTTCAGTCGTTCGCGGATTGCTTCGCTTTCCGCCTCATAACCGGGTTTGGATAGCAAAGCAAACATATTCTTCTTATAAGCCTCCACGCCCGGCTGATTGAATGGATTCACGCCGAGTACGTTTCCACTGATGCCGCAACCCAATTCAAAGAAGTAAATGAGTTGTCCCAAATAATAAGCGTCCAAACGCGGGAGGACGATGCGAATATTCGGAACGCCGCCATCTACGTGAGCAATCTGCGTGCCCAATTCAGCCATCCTGTTCACCTCATCTATGCGCTTACCCGCCAAGAAATTGAGACCATCGAGGTTCTCTTCGTCGTGCGGGAAGCGGAGTTCGTGCTCACTCTGTTCCACAGAGATCACCGTTTCAAAGATTGTGCGCTCACCCTCTTGCAACCATTGCCCCATAGAGTGCAAATCGGTCGTAAAATCTACGGCAGCCGGGAAGATACCTTTCAGTTCCTTACCCTCACTCTCCCCGTAGAGTTGCTTCCACCACTCATTCATGAAGTGCAGTTTCGGTTGAAAATTGGCCAGCACCTCAATCTTTTTCCCGCCGGCGTAGAGCAAATTGCGCACGGCAGCATATTGCTCCGCGATGTTCTCAGCATAAGGCGCTTCGGCCGCATGTTTTTCCATATCGGCCGCACCTTTCACGAGCAAATCTATGTCAAAGCCCGCGCAAGCAATGGGCAGGAGACCCACCGGTGTCAATACGCTGAAGCGGCCGCCCACATTGTCGGGGATAACGTAACTCTTATAGCCTTCTTTGTCGGCCGTTGTGCGTGCAGCTCCCTTTTTCGCATCCGTGATGGCCACGATCACGCGGCGCGCCGTCTCCTTGCCGCGTTCTTCCTCGCACAAACTGCGCAAGAGGCGAAAGGCTAGTGCCGTTTCCGTCGTCGTTCCCGACTTTGAAATATTGATTACGCCAAAGCGGCGACCTTTCAAGTAAGCCAAAAGTTCAGCGAGATAATCCTCACCAATGTTGTTTCCCGCAAAGAGGATGTTCGGATTTTCACCTTTATTCGTCAGCCACGCAAAGGAGTTGCCCAAAGCCTCGATCACAGCGCGTGCACCGAGATAAGAGCCGCCGATGCCGGCCACGACGATTGTATCACATTCGCGGCGCAACGTATCGGCCGTCGTTTTGATGTCTTGTAAAAATTCCGGTGTCAAACTTGATGGCAAATGGAGCCAGCCTAAGAAGTCGCTGCCCTTTCTTGTTCCATCTTCCAGCGCTTTGTGCGCCGCCTTCGTTTGTTTTTCCATCCCTTCCACAGCTCCTTCTGCTAAAAAGCAAGCCGCTTTCCGAATATCAAGTTTTATCATTTCCATCTTTATCTTTTGTTTAGAATCAGCGCAAAGTTACGCAATTTGTAGCGAAATGCAAAGCAACGCACCCATACTTTGACACCGGCCGCGCAAGGCTTAAAAATGAAAAATACCCACTTTTGGCGATGCGACAAATTTCCGAATGGCGAGAAATAGGCCTAACTTTGCAAAAGTTAAACGCAAGATTAGAAATTATATGTTACCAAGAAAATATATTTTACATTTCAAATCATCGCTGGCCCTGATCGGATTGGCTATGCTTTTCACCGCCTTTCTGTCGGTGACCATGCGTTTTGTGTCGACGCCGCCTACTGAAGAGTCGTCGACCACTGATGAATATGACCAATCGGCGCCGTGTGCTGATGCGCGTGCTGTGGGTGCATTCACCCCGTCCTCGCCTCCGGCGGATGGCAACTGACATGCCGATACTTTCGGCCGGTACCACGCGCTGAAGCGTAGACTTTGCCGGCAAATCGAAGTTGTATTTGTTTAAATATGATGTGTGGCGCGAGCAAAAGAGCGCTGTCTGATGCCGCCGCGGCCCACCGGCCGCTGACGCGAAGTGGAAAACGCGTGTGCATCTCAACAACTCACAGAACTTAGTCTTCATTTTTCACCGCTCTAAGGTTTGCGCATTGTGCCTCCTATGTCTTCGCGACGTAGGAGGCGCGCTTTTTCAGTCTGCAACGATTGGTTTTCTATCCCACGCCGCCCCATTTGTAAAGGCCGCTCTCCCGCCTGCGACCTTTTTTATCACGAGAAAAAAGGTTTGCGCTCACGATGAAAAGACTGTGCGCTCACGAGAAAAAAGGTTTACGCTCGTGATGAAAAACGCCGCCGGCCCTGTTTCGTCGTTTTTCTTCCAAGTCCAATTACACAAAAAGTACGGTGCGTGTTGCGCTACTCAAATGTGGGTAGCAGAAAAATAAATCGAAAAGCAATGGAGCAGAGCGGGCGTGATGAAGAGGGTGGGTGGTTGCATACAAATCTTAGAGCTTGTCGGCAAACGGCGGGGGCGGTGTCATCGCTGCAGCATCGGCCGCTTTCCAAGGTCAGTGGTACGCGCGCATTGGCCGAACTTTGGACGCGCGGGGAAAGCACCGAAGCGAGGCTTCCGGATGCAAATCTTCCGCGCCGGAGACCTCCGTCGAACTCTCGCCGAGCGGGGCGTTGATTTGTCGGGTGGCCGTATAGACGCGCACGAAGTCGATGCCGTCTAAACGGACGGGGCGGCGCTGCGCATCGATCGCGTCGTCGATATTAAAGGAGTTGGCCGCGCGGTCATTGTTAGGTTTGTTGTCAACATAGCCCCATCGCAGGAAGAAACCCAACCATTGTCCGCCGCCGGCGCCCACTAAGAAACGATTGGGCGGAAGCAGTGTGCCCGAAAAATGGAGCGGCGAGGCGAGCCAGCGGGGGAAATAATGCTGCGTATGGTAGGCATTGTTCGTCACTACGCCTTGGTTGCCGCGATTGTCAGACCACGTGATGGCGCCTTCGGTCGTCCGCGTGTAATGCAGGGCATAAGCGTAATCCACGCGGCCCACACTGTCTTCATCGGCGCTGCCTCGCAGTTCGTACCATTGATCATCGGGTAGGCCGTTGCGATTGTCGTCGCGCGAAACCATCACAATGCCCGGCTCACTTGCGCCGCCGAGCGCGGCCCATTGGGGATCGGCCGAGGCAAAGGAGTTGCCGGCGATGTAAAGGTCGTTCTCCCCGTGAATATTCGCGACGCGGTGATCGAAATGAAAGGTGAGGTAGCCGCCATATCCGCCCAAACTGACGAGTCCCCGCGCATTGTTGGCCAAAGCTGCGGTACACTTCGCCGCCATACTGCGCGCATCGTCGCCCGAGACGTAGGCCGGGAGCAGATTCACAAACTGGCCGGGGGCAGGCACGTATTCGTCGACCGCTTGCAGGTAGCGACTATCCGTCTGCTGAGACGGCGGCGGCCCGATCTCCGCCCTGCGCGGCACAAAAGCGGCGTGCGCGGGAATATCGCCCGCTTGTACGCGCCAATCGAAGCGCCCATCGGCGTGGAAATGTAGGAGTTCGCCACTCGCAACAAAATTCTTCGCATCCATAATATAGAAGTCCTTGGCGCGCGGATTGACCTTGATGCCATAAGGCATCTTCACGCTGCGCAAGTCCGGTGCATCGAAAAGCGTCGTCGAGAGTCGCCGGTGCGTGCGCACATCAAAGAGCCCGTAATCCACGTGGTTGACCTGTCCGGCAGCGTCCCAGCGAACGCCGATAAAGTAGAGCGAGTCGCCAACAAGGTCCAAATCGGACACGGCTTCGTCGAAGACCTCCGCCACCCGATACGCGCCGACGGCATCCGGACGCAAGCAATACAGGCGCGGCGGCACGTCAGCGTAATTGCCGCGCGTCGTGACCCAGACTTGACCATAGCGGTCCGTGCGGCAGCGGTGCGGGTTCAGGCCTACGGTGAGGCGGCTCGTCACGCGGAACGTCGCCAAATCAATGACGCTTAACGTGTTGTCATACAAAGGCGCGCGATAGCCACCACTGTTGGCCACCAATAATTGTCCGCTTGCGATGGCCATTTCTTCCGGTTGCGGGCCTACGACGACGGAATCTACTTTGCGGAATGTGCGTCGGTCGATCTTATACACGCGCCCTAAGGGCGTGCGCGTTGCAGGGTCGAGCGGGCCGACAAAGGAGGAGACATAAGCAAAGCCGCCGGAGAAGACCACATTGCGGCAGTTGGGCACTTCTATTTGCGCCAATTTATTCCCCTTATCCGCCTGGCAGACGACGATTTTGTGAGAAGCGTTGATCACTAACCAGAGTTGGTTCTCTACGACCTGCACATCGTTGCCCACATCGCCGAGTTCTTTGACCTCG
>JABZGO010000340.1 GCA_015259305.1 Alloprevotella tannerae
GATTTACTTTCATTAGGGTGTATGAAAGGGATTAACGCCCGTGGAGTGTGCATAGGATAGCCGCCTTTGAAGATTATACATCGTCTTCACCAAAAGCATAAAAAACGTCCGAACACGCGAGGCGTCCGGACGTTGGTTCATCTATAAACCTTGTAGGTTAGAGTTGGTCGTAAGCTTCGTGGAAGCCGACAACGGCTTCTATACCTTTGCGGAAAATATCCAAAGAGAAGTTTTCGTTAGGCGAGTGTATAGCGTTGCTTTCCAAGCCGAAGCCCATTAAAATCGTTTTCACGCCCAATACTTTTTCAAACACGCTGATGATAGGAATGCTACCTCCGCGGCGTGCAGCAAGCGGGCGTTTGCCAAATGCTTGTTCGAAGCCTTGCTCTGCGGCCTTGTAGGCGGGTAAAGATATGGGGCAGACGTAGCCATGACCGCCATGAGAGAATGTGATTTTGACCTTTACGCTCTTGGGGGCAAGACTTTGGAAGTATTGCGCAAAGAGTTCGTTGATCTTATTGTAGTCCTGATGAGGCACAAGTCGGCAAGAGAGTTTGGCATAAGCCTTTGAGGGGAGCACCGTCTTAGAGCCTTCGCCGATGTGGCCGCCCCAAATGCCGCAAACGTCAAAACTCGGGCGGCAACTGTTGCGCTCAATGGTGGAATAACCTTTTTCTCCGCGTAACTCTTCGACATCAAGGGCGCGCTTATATTTCTCTTCGTCGAAAGGAATAGAAGCGATCATCTTGCGTTCTGCATCGGGGAGTTCTTCTACATCGTCGTAGAAATGAGGAATCGTGATGCGTCCGTCGGCATCCGTCATTTTCGCAATCATTTCGCAAAGTACGTTGATCGGATTAGCCACTGCTCCGCCGAAATGTCCGCTGTGGAGGTCGTGGTTCGGGCCGGTCACTTCTACATCCCAATAGGCGATGCCGCGCAAGCCTGTGGTAAGGGAGGGAAGATCAGCTGCGAGCATACTGGTATCGCTCACCAGGATAATATCGCTTTTCAAAAGTTCGCGGTGTTGTGCTAAGAAGGTTTCCAGACTGGGAGAGCCTATTTCTTCTTCGCCTTCGAGTATGAATTTTACGTTGTGGCGGAGCAAATTATGCTTTACCAAAAATTCAAAAGCTGCGTATTGGATGAAGGATTGCCCCTTGTCGTCGTCTGCTCCGCGGGCCCAAATGTGCTCATCGCGCACTTCGGGTTTGAACGGGTCGGACTTCCATAGCTCTAAAGGCTCAACGGGCATCACGTCATAGTGGCCGTAGATCAAAATAGTCTTGTCGGCGCCGGGAATAAGCTTTTCGGCATAGACTAAAGGGTTGCCATCGCTGGGCATAACTTCGGCGCGGTCGGCTCCGGCAGCGAGCAAGAGTTCTTTCCATCGGTCGGCGCACTTCAGCATATCATCGTGGGGTTCGGG
>JABZGO010000341.1 GCA_015259305.1 Alloprevotella tannerae
GTATAGCGCAGCAGTTGGCGGCGCTCCAAGATGAAGGGGACGGCATGATAGTTGCTATCTTCGCGAAGAAGGAGGTGAAACTTCGTCGTGTCAACTTTCACGAGCGGCTCTGCGGGCAGAAAATCGATATTCTTATTGGGCGGAAGCGGACTTTCAAACTTCTCGTTGAAATTCAAATGGGCCACGGGTGGCTGCTCACGCGAATAATCGCCTTTCTTGTGGCGGCGCTCCAATTCTTTTTCCCAGCGCGCCTTTTCCGCCGCCTGCTGTTGGGCCAGACGGGCATTGGTCAAGCGGGGTACGATTTCGAGCGTATCGCTACGAAGATAGCTGACGCCCGTAGAGTCGTTGGTCGCCATATATGAATACAGCATACGCAGCGAATCGATCGCAGCAACTTCGCGCCGGCGTATCCAATACGTAATCGTGTCGTTGCTGGCTGAACGCTGCTCTATAAAAGCATCTTTTGCGTCAAAGTTGAGCCCGCGCACGGTCGGAATTTCCTTAGAAGGAGCGGTAAAATAGACGGTAAAAGACTCCGGCCGCGCCCGCACCGTCTTCAGCAGTGCGCGGGGCTGATCTGCGCCGCTAAAAGCCAGCAGAACAACGTCGTCGGGCAGATAATGGGTGTAGGCAATTGTACGAATAGAATCATAGCGCACGGTGTCGGCCCACAGCGTATCGTTGCGCGTATCGGCAAACGAACTCGGCTTGATCTCTTGCGTACTGAAAGCTATTTGCTCGCCGCGACTATATTTAAAATCTCCGTCGCGGTCACTCAAAGCGTAGATGCGATAGGTGCCGGGCGCCACGCCCTTAATCGAAAAGTGGCCGCGCTCATCTGTACGAGCTACGCGGTCGAAGGGTAGTTTGCTGAAAGCGCTATCGGACAAGTTGTGGTGCAAACCAACTAAGATACCTTTGACCGGATTTAAGTCGGCCGCGTTGAGCACATTGCCCGCCACTTCCATCGTATCGACCAGCTCGCCCGTAGAGAAATAATAAGTGAAATTGCCCAAAGGGTTACCTTCCGTAGCGTCCTTGATCGCATCGGAAAAGTCGATGGTGTAAGTGGTATTTGGAAGCAGCGAATCGACCAGCTCGACGGTGATGCGCTTCCCTGAAATCTTAATCTCCGGCTGCTCGTGTTGCGGCGGCGAAACGACGATCTTTTCGCTAGGATTCTCTACTTTAATGGCCTCGCTAAAGCCCAAAGTCACTTTTTTTACCTTCTTGACGTCACGCTCACCCATCTGCGGCGAGAGCAAAGTGACAGTCGGCGGCGTCTCATCATAAGGTCCGCCGTCAGGCCCTTGACCGGGATTGGCGCAAGCGGCAACCAGCGCACACATTATTATATAGTAGAGGAGCGAAAAGGGCTTCATAAGGATGGGAAATTAACTGCGCGAGGATTCTGCTACATCGTCG
>JABZGO010000342.1 GCA_015259305.1 Alloprevotella tannerae
CTCGCGTAGATTTAGGATGCTGGCTGACGTGGGACTACGCGTACAAAGCACCAATCGTAGGAGGCGAAATTGAGGTACTGAACGGAAACATCAATTCGTCAGAACTGCACTTAAAGTTTAAACTTAAGGATGCAAAGGGCCACTCAATAATGGGTGAATGGAAAGGCAAGATTGAGTAACGCCGCTTGCTCTTCATACGCAAGGTAGCTAAGGTTCGTTTAAGCGAACTTTAGCTACCTTGTTTTAGTTTTATAAGCACTCTTTCAATGAAATAGGAGTGTTCGGCTGCGAGAAGAAGCAGGTAATATGCTTCAGTCTTATACAAATATGGCTTTTTAGCCTCACGCGGGCAAAAAGCCACTTACCGGTCAATCGAATTGAGCGATTGGCCTTAAATTGAAAGTTCTTCTGACAGCATATCCCAATAGAAATCGCCGCCAAACCATTTTGTGCAAGCCAACTCTTCGGTAAGCGGGTAAAAGCGTACGGAACAATGGCCGCAATCTACCCCGCCGCCACCCACAAGCGGCGGATGATCGGCCGTATGTGGCTGAATTTCGATCACTTGATTGCGAAGAATTGTCCCATCGGGCAAATGCAAACGGCTTACGGCTATGCGTTTCATAAAAGTGAAGGGTGAAAATAAAAAGGAGGTTTGTTCAGACGATTCGCAGCAAGCGAAGACCATATATAATAGACGGCACGCTCGGCCTACGGCCTCACGTAGCGCTGAGTTGGCCGATAGGCGGGCGATGGTGATGAAGACTCTTCGAGCGAATGGAAAGTAGTATCGCTCGTAGGCTCAGCCGGCCGCGACGACTCTGAAGCCGGCGTAGATGCTGAGGCAGGCACACGCGCAAGGCGTGGCGAGAGTAACATCATCTTTTGAATAATGGCGGGAGAAGAAGCCGGCTGCAATAGTACAAAGCCCTCGATCTGCTTTACGGCGCGCGAGGCAAGGGTGAGCGAAAGCTGCTGATGGCCATCGCCAAGCACAGGCGCGCTGAAAGTAGCAATGGAGTCGCCAACGTAGCGCACATAAAGTACAGCGAAGGCTGTGCGCTCTCCTTCGCGCCCCACCCAGTGCGACTCGAAACTCCAAGTGAGTTGGTCGCCGGCATGAAAGGCCGTATCGGCCGGCTGACTAAACGTCATACGATTATTAGCCGCAGAAGAGAGCAGATATCCGGAGGCCCCGCGCCAATGATTAACGCCATCAGAACCCGGCACGGCAGCGCCTCCGGCATTCTCCATCGTACCGAAGCGGGCATTTACTCGTCGATAAACAGCCAGCAATGCGTCGCTATGCCGCGAGTAATACTCCATCGACCGATCGAAGTCGGCCTGCGTAAGATCATACTTGCGCAAGACGGCATCCGTATAGAGGCGGGTGTTG
>JABZGO010000343.1 GCA_015259305.1 Alloprevotella tannerae
GCTTGAACCGCTGGGAGGGGCGCCACGAAAACGTGGAGCAGGCGCTCGAGGCCGGACGTCAGGAATACAACCGCAAGAGTTCGGAAATGGACTTGTGGATACTGAAGTGCAACGGCACACATACGCCGACGCAGTTTAGCGAGATGGAAGCGCTCTTCACGGACCCCACTGATTGGAATGCGATCCGCGCCGAAATAGCTCGCCGCGACGAGGCTTGCCTCTTGGCAGCCCATAATGCCGACAAGGCGCGCGAGGATTTCATTCGCCTCAAAGCGCTCCCCGGCCATCCGTCGGGAGAGGGAGAGGAGAGCATCGAGGCCCTGCAAGAGCAGCTGCAAGGTTTGCAGGCGCGCCACGAGACCTTGGCCGCCGAACTCCTACAAATGCAGTCGCGCCTCAAGGCTCATTATGATAGCGAGGCCGCAGCGGCGAAGCGCCACGAAGCTCTACGCCAATTGGAAGAAGATGCAACCGAATGGGGACGATTAGACGATCTCTTAGGTAGCAGTACGGGTAAGAAATTCCGCGAATTGGCCCAAAGCTATACCTTCCGCCTCCTCGTAGCGCAAGCCAATCATCACTTGTCTCCCCTCTCGGCGCGCTATCGTTTGGTCAACATTCCGGGCACGCTCACGGTGGAGATCGAAGATCGCGATATGTTTGACGAACGTCGCTATGTTTCCTCGCTTTCGGGCGGCGAAACCTTTGTCGTCTGCTTGGCTCTCGCCTTGGGCTTAGCCTCACTCTCGGCGCGCAGTTTGTCAATCGGCAGCTTATTTATAGATGAGGGCTTCGGCAACCTTGATCAAGCTTCGCTCAACTTGGTAATGGAGGCTTTGAGCAACCTTGAGACGATTGAAGGGCGCAAAGTAGGCGTCATTAGTCACACGGATCAAATCCGCCGACAGATTTCGCCGCAAATACAAGTGCGCAAACTCCCCGTCGGTGGTCGCAGCGAAATTGTGGTGGTCTAATTCCCCAATCCTATCTCCGGATAAGGGCTACAAATATCCTACACTTAGGCGGCAAGGCACAAAAACCTATGCAGCCTTCTTTTGTTGCACAATTCCGCGCCCCAAATACACCCCTCAAAACTCGCCCCTAAAAACGGCGAAAGTCCAAGCGCTGATGGGCGTATTTCAACCCCGCCGGCACCCTCCTCAAATGATCGCCTCAACCCTCCCCTCTCCCACAAAATGAACCCCGAACGCCCAAAAAAAATTCCCCAGCTACACGGCCAACAGCACAAATATCCACCCTCAAGCGCATACCACACGCCAATCAATTACACACCCCAACGCCTCTAGCCGCAAATAAACCCATAAAACTCACTCCACACGCCACGCAAGTCCGTCCCGCCAACGCCTCCGGCCGCAAATAACCTTCAAC
>JABZGO010000344.1 GCA_015259305.1 Alloprevotella tannerae
TCCGTCGTCGGCGAAATGAAGATTGCCGGCATGTATCGCTTTATGGAGCCTGCCGAAGCCGATCGTCTGTTTGCGGATTTGCAAGATATGCCCACCGTGGGGAGAGAAGCGCACGTAGAACGCTTGCTCACGACGGAGCGCCCCAATGTTATCGTTGTCGTATTGGAGAGTTTCAGCGGCAAGATTATGTCGCGCCTCGGCGGACTCCCGAACGTGGCGGTCAATATGGATCGTTTGGCCGACGAAGGCGTACTCTTTACCAATTTTTATGCGAACAGTTTTCGCACGGACCGTGGCTTGGCCGCCATTCTTGGGGCTTATCCGGCGCAGCCTACGACCAGCATCATGAAATATCCGAAAAAGGTTGATTCGCTCCCGATGTGGACGCGCCAACTTCGCAACGAAGGCTACGATTTGGCTTACTTTTACGGCGGCGATGCAGACTTCACGGGTATGCGCTCGTTCTTGGTGACCGGCGGTTTTGACCGCATCACCAGTGATCAAGACTTCCCGCTCAAATATAAACTCAGCAAATGGGGCGTGCCCGACCAATACGTTTTCGATGCAACGCTGCGCGCGCTGCAAACGCAGCGAAAAACGCCATTCTTGTATGTCGTGCAAACGAGTAGCAGTCATGAGCCTTACGATGTGCCTTATCATAAATTGAAAGACGAACGGCTGAATGCTTTTGCCTACACGGACGATTGCTTAGGTAGATTTATTGACCAACTGAAGCGCCTGCCGGCGTGGAAGAACACGCTTGTTGTGCTCGTGCCCGATCATTTGGGTGCTTATCCTAAGGATATAGATTATTTTGACTTCTCTCGCTATCACATTCCTATGATTTGGGTGGGCGGCGCTGTGAAGTCATCGGCCCGCTGCGAGGCCTACGGGTCGCAAATCGACATCGCGGCGACGCTGCTCTCGCAGATGCGGCTCTCTTATCAATCTTACCGCTTCAGCAAGGATATGCTGAACGACCAAGTGCGACACTTCGGCTATTTTTCCTTCCCCAATGCCTTCGGATTTGTGGATGCGGAAGATTCTGTGATGTACAATTGCGACAATAATCAAGTCGTGGCCGATCAAGGCCGGCGCCGCGGTTATAATCTGCCTTACGGCAAGGCTTTCCTGCAAAAGTTGTATGACGATTTGGGCAAGCGTTGAGGCGCACACATAGGGCTAAGAAACTTACGAATGAGACTTAAAAGAACGAAAGAAAGAAAATGAAGAAACCCCGACAATCTAACGTAGAACTTCTCCGCTTGTTGGCGATGTTTATGGTGCTCTTGCTGCACGCCGTTCAAAGTTTTCAATGGCCGCGGGGCAGTTTCCTGATGAGTCAGCCGCTCGTGG
>JABZGO010000345.1 GCA_015259305.1 Alloprevotella tannerae
TCCGCGCTTTGTCTGTCATAATGACGCTCGCGCTCCCTATCGGATAGGGGCGAACTCCCGTATCTCCCGTTTACGCTCACGATGAAAAAGGCTTCATCTCACGATAAAAAAGGCTTACGCTCGTGATGAAAAAGGTTTCACCTCACGAGAACACACTCCGCCAACTTGTCGGCGAGGGTTGAAAAACTGGTGTAAGGCCTTTAGAGCTATAACTCTTCTTGCATATTTTCCAAAGATTATCAAGCAATTACGAGTTTACGCCGACAGTCATCAGCAGGATATGCCCTTAAAAGAAAAACAAGAGAAACAGAAAAAGCCCCTTTAGCGAGCGCAGTTGAGGAGCGGAAGGGAAACTGAGCGAGCAACACTATACAAGGCTATGTCTAAACATGCAAAGACCAAACGGACGAAGCGCCACGCAGGCCTTAAAGGCTGATTATTTTCGACTGCATTAAGCCGTTTTGCTAACCCGAGTGACAGGATCGAGAGGTAGAGGGCAAGAATGGCGTAAAGGTTTGAGGGTATTTGCTTTGCACTCTGTTGCGTTTACACTACCTTTGCAAGCAAATTTGACTTCGGTAATGCATCATTGTAGCGGCATACTTTTCTTGCTTATCTGGCTCTTGACGACTCCGATTGCGGTGTCGGCACAGCAGTCGGCAGCGATTGGAAAAGCGGCGCAGCAAAGTAAAAACGGGCAGGAGGTAGATGAAAGAATTGGCGAAGACAGCCTCGTAATCAGCTTCTTGACCTGCACAGCCGGACAAAAGACTTACGAACTTTACGGACACTCGGCGCTACGCGTAAAAAACGTGAAGACCAACGAAGACTTGGTCTACAACTATGGCGTATTCTCCTTTTCAAAGCCCAACTTCACGTGGCGTTTTGTGTTGGGACAAACGGATTATACGGTCGGCGTCGTACCGACCCCCTACTTCATTGCCGAATACGTAGACAACGGGCGGAGCATCAGAGAGCAAGTGCTCGCTTTGCGCCCCGCAGAAGCTGCACACTTGGTCGAGGCGCTACGCAAAAACGCGGCTGAGCCTGGTTGGACGTATCGCTATAATTTTTTGGGAGACAATTGCGCTTCGCGCTTGGTCGTTATGATCGAACAGGCACTGGATGGACGCCTCGAACTGCCCCCTGAAAAGCAACGCACGACGTTTCGTGATATTATTCACAGTTGCGTGACGCCGGAAAACCCTTGGGATCGATTCGGACAGGACATCATTCTGGGTTGTGCCGTAGATACGCCGCTGACCTCGCGCGCCGAACTGGCCTTTCCTTTTTATACGGAAAGCATTTTGCGCCGTGCAGCCGTTGTCAGAGGCTCGGG
>JABZGO010000346.1:0-1070 GCA_015259305.1 Alloprevotella tannerae
CGGCTACCTCGTGCCCTTGGCTGATGCAGAAGCCTTGGCGCGCCGGCTTTTCGACGTCTTAACGACGAGCAGCTATCCCCAACTTTCGCTCAATGCGCGCCGCAAGGCGGAATCCAACTATGGAGCGGCGCGCGTAGCAGCGCGTTATCGAGCCATTTACGAAACAATTTAATCAGCTTTTACGCTTGTGACCGCCGCCGAGCTCGCAAGCCGTCCCGACTATGGCACGTCAACCTTTGAAAATAACCGTGGCCACCGTGGCCTACAATGCGGGTGCTCTCATCGGGCGCACGATCAGCAGCGTCGAGGAGCAGGATTATCCTTACGTTGAGCACTTAATCGTCGACGGAAACTCCAACGACGATACGCTAAATCGTATTCACCACTACATGGAGCGCAACAGCACGGCTACAATCAAGCACGAAATAAATTGTCTGAGCGAACCTGACAAAGGAATATACGATGCAATGAACAAGGCGTTGGCTCTGACGACCGGCCGCTACGTGATTTTTCTTAACGCCGGCGATTGTTTTCACGCCGCCGACACGCTTTCGCGCGTCGTTCGTGCCATTTCGCAAGAAGAAGCTCAGCCTGCCGTCGTCTATGGCGATACGCATCTGGTCGACGGCTTTGGCAACTTTTTGCGGCGTCGGCGCCTCGAGCCACCGGAGCGCTTATCCTGGCGCGATTTTAAGGAAGGAATGCTCGTCTGTCACCAAGCTTTTTTTGCACGCACTGATTTGGCGCGCGAATGTTTGTATGATACACACTACCGACTCTCGGCCGACTACGACTGGACGCTACGTATTATGAAGGAGGCCGAGCGCCGCAATTTGAAGCTCCTCAATGCGCACCTCGTCGTGGCCAATTATCTCAGTGAAGGGGCTACTACGCGCAATCATCGTCGCAGTTTGATGGAGCGTCTACACATCATGGCGGCCCATTTCGGTTGGATGCCGGCCCTGAAGCAGCACCTTTGGTTCGTCTTTCGCGCATTTTTGAAGAAATAAATGAAAGAAAAAGTTTCATCCGATGCACTCTACAAACGCGCAGCCACCCGCTGTGCGCAG
>JABZGO010000346.1:1080-1319 GCA_015259305.1 Alloprevotella tannerae
GCAGCGAGAATACTGCCGCTCCGACTGGGCACGCAAATTTATTGAAGCCGGACTGACACTCGCCGAGGCAGAAGGCCTCCTCGACCGACTCGAAGCCGAGAAGTATATCGACGAAGCGCGCTATGCGAAGGCTTTCGTCCACGACAAAACGCTCTACGACCGCTGGGGGCGCTTCAAGACGCGCCAAGCGCTCGCGCTGAAAGGCATCGAGAGTGGGCTGATTGATGCGGCGCTCGCAG
>JABZGO010000347.1 GCA_015259305.1 Alloprevotella tannerae
CGAGAAGAGAACTCATGCAAGGTTAAGCCACTTGTTACATACTGATGTAATAACAGTATTTTCTCTGATTCATTGTACTGAGACATAAATTTTTACTCCTTTTTTGATTGGGAAGGTGTCAACTTATTCAGTACACTACATTGCATCGACCTTACTGCGCGGACGTAACAGCAAATACACCATAAGATTTTTACGCCTGCCGGTTTCTGCGCCGCACTAAACAATGTTAGGTTTTGCGCTGACAACTTAGTGCACGTCTGCAACCGACTCGGAAAGCGCCCGACCTCCGTGCGCGGATTATTGTATGTGGCCTAGCCTTAAAGCGCGGCAGACCACTTTTTGAAGCGCATCGCCCCCGCTCTGCAGGACTTACGCCCATTTTTTTCATATGTAATGGAATATTTCTGCTAAAGAAGTAAGTTTATTTGATTTTATCTGTATCTTTGCCATATCTGCTACGCAAATCGTCTATGCAAAAGCATTGAGAGATCGTAAAGTGCTTGACCAAATAACTCAAAAATCCCCAAAATCTACAGCCGTTGAGCTGACTTTTTATGGAAAGCACTGCACGTATGAAAAAGCAGCATATGAGAGACATTAAGTAACTACCCTAATCATACAATTATGAGTAAAAACATTACACGCTTAGCGCTTTTGGCTGCCTTATCCTTAGCAGCCACAAGCCCGGTTTCTGCCCAAAACACGAAGGTGGAAGCACAGGCACGCACGCAAAGTGGCCTGCCTACGATCAAAATGAATCTTTCTAAGAAAGGTTCGTTCAGCTTTGGCGCTGCCGGCGCTCCGCAAGCACAGATTAAGAGTGCGCCTAACAAGTATGGCGAAGAGCAAATCGTTATGAAGGAGGATTTCGCCAAGATGACGGCGGGCACCCCCGAGAACCCCGATCTCGACAATACGCTTATTAAAGATGAGTTTGAGTATCCTTGGATTAACACAAAGGATGAATACTTCAAGACACCGGGCTGGGGATCAGGAAATGCTTTCTCGGCAGGTGGCGTTGTTTACCTTGCATCTGCTCCCAAAGAAATGGCGCATATCAATACGCCGATGCTTAACGTAAGTGCTAACGGCGGCATCGCTTGGATCCGCTTCAAGGCGCGCGCTAAGAGTGCCGACGAGCTTCCCGTAGTGATGGTTGAAGCTGCTGAGACGCACAATATGTCGCCCACGTGGGATATGATGGGCAGCGCACAGCTTCCGCAAATCAATGAGCAATGGCAAGAATACACGATGTACTTCTATGGCGGCGGTGTGTATACTATATTTAAT
>JABZGO010000348.1 GCA_015259305.1 Alloprevotella tannerae
GGGCTAAAGCGGGGTGCTTCGGGTACATGCGGAAGCCAATCTTGAAACTGCCCGTGAAATCAATACTGTCGGTCAATTCGAACGTGTAGTTGTTGCCTTCACGAGAGACAACGTTCATCGGAATAGCTGCACGGAAATGCTCGCTTCCGTCGCGGTTGGAGATGATGACCATATCGATGCCGATGGCGTTGTCCAAACCTTGCTCGTCGACGACGTGGCGAATCGTAAACGGATCGCCGCTGATCAATTGCCCATTGAGGACGTTGGCAGGATCGTCGGTACTAACGATGCGTATGTCGTTCCAGCGCGCAGCTACGGTTTCCTTCCACGCCGCCAGCTCCTTGGCCGCGGCATTGTCTTTCTCAGAAAGTTGCTTGAAACGTTTTGCCTCGGGCTTGTAGAACTTTTCGAAGTAATCGTCCAACTGCCGCTTCATCGTATAATGAGGGGTGATCTTGGCAAACGACTCTTTTACGAAGCGCACCCAATTTTCGCTGTAACCAAATCGGTTGCGGGCATAATAAAGCGGGATGATCTCTTGCTCTAACATTGAGTAGATGGTCAGTGCGTCGAGGCGGTCTTGCTGCTCTTGGTTCTGATAAGTGCGCGTGGCGGACAATGCCCAGCCGGCGCCCTCTCTGTAGCCCTCATACCACCATCCGTCGAGCACGGAGAAGTTGAGAACGCCATTCATTTGGGCCTTTTCGCCCGACGTACCTGAAGCTTCCATCTTGCGCGTCGGCGTGTTGAGCCAAATATCTACGCCGGAAACGAGGCGGTGCGCCAATTCCATATCGTAATTTTCGAGGAAAAGAATCTTTCCGAGGAACTCCGGCTGCTGAGATATTTCGTAAATGCGCTTGATCAAGCCTTGGCCGGCGCCGTCGGCGGGATGCGCCTTGCCGGCAAAGATGAACTGCACAGGATAATCGGGGTTGTTGACAATCTTGCTCAAGCGATCGAGATCGCTAAACAAGAGATGGGCGCGCTTATACGTAGCAAAGCGGCGAGAGAAACCAATCAAGAGGGCGTTAGGACTGATCTTATCGAGCAGCGAAACGACACGCGATGGGTCGCCCTGATTCTTGAGCCAGCTTTCGCGGAAGCGCTCGCGGATATAACTAATGAGGCGGCCTTTAAGCTTAATGCGCGTATTCCAGATCTCGGCATCGGGGATTTCGTAAATACGCTCCCAGTATGCAGGATTGCTTTGGTCCTTCATGAAGTTGGGATCAAAGTATTTCTTAAAGACATCGCGCCATTCGTGAGC
>JABZGO010000349.1 GCA_015259305.1 Alloprevotella tannerae
CGGCAAACCCGCTTGGACAGATAAAGATGAGGAAAACTTAGCGCGCATCGACGACAAACTATATCCAGCCATCCTTTCCGGACACAGCCACGAGCCGGTTTGCGGACGCATCAACAAAGCGCAATATCCCGTTGTGCAAGGTTGGTGGCACGGCAATTACATCAGCATTATGAAGTTTACGGTCGACACCGCGGCGATGCGCGTCTTGGATGTCGCGCCGGAAATCTGCCGCGTCCCGCTGAAATCGCGCGACCGGCTCTCTGCCGGTCCGCTACGTCTGCAAATGCAGATTGATTCGCTGCTCCAGACGACGAAAACGCCGGCCGGCGTGCCCATCGGGACAAAACTTACAACGGCTACACGCGACATGCCGCACGACAGAACGGATTCTTACCGCCTGAGTGAAGTCGGCACGCTCGTCTGCGCTTCGTTTGCGGAAGCCTATCGCAATGCTGCGGGGCGGAAAGACAAAGATGTCATCGTCGGATGCAGTCATTTTGGCAGCATACGCGCAGGTTTTTCCAAGGGCGACGTAAGTGTGCTGGAGGTGGGCGAAGCGTTGCCCTTTGCCAACGCACTGAAGGCTTACGCCATCTCAGGAAAACAGCTGAAAGACTTGGTCAACTTCGGCTTCCACAACAAACGCTACGGTTGGATGCAGTCGGCGTACCTCTCCATCAAGCGCAATGACGAGGGGGAGGTGACAGCGATCACGTATATCAGCCCGAAAGGCAAGAAAGTGAAGGTTAAAGACAACACCAAGGTAATCTTGGTTGCCGATGAGTTTATGACAACAGGAGGAGATGGCTACCCGATGAAGTATTTCCCCAAAGATCAATTGACTAACACCAAACTGCCAACGACGACAGACGCTTTCATCGCTTATCTGAAGCAGTTGCCGCAGATTCCATTTTAATTTTTAAGCCGTCCTACGAATATGGCTCTTTTTACGTTACCCCCGACAACGCCCCGCGCTGATTTAGAATTGGAAAACTTCCTGCGTGGCAAGCAAATGGAACACCCCATTGGTCGCTACAAGCGGATGTTAGCACCGGAATGGTTTCCGCAGAGCGGCGTGCAGCTCACTTGGCCCCACGCCGATACCGACTGGGCTTATATGCTGCCCGAAATCACGGCACTTTATCAACGTTTGGCCTACGAAATTGCCACGCGTGAGCTACTCCTGATTGTTGCGCCCGACACGGAATCTGTGCGCCGACATCTGGAAGAGCAATTGCCGAAGCGGGCGACAGACAATATTATAT
>JABZGO010000034.1 GCA_015259305.1 Alloprevotella tannerae
CGCTCACGATAAAAAGGTCTTGCGCTCACGATAAAAAAACTGCGTGGTAGGATTTTGCTGTTATAAAAGTTTGATGTTTAGCTTGTTATTTCCGGATTCTAGTGATGCGAATTCTGCGGTCTTTGAGCTAAGGCGCGGCGCCGGCCACACGTTGCGCCTCGCTGCGGTTATCGCACGGGGCGCTAGCTGCCCTTTACGGAAGTGGCGTAAGGTGTATTTACAGCTACCGACACCATTTCTACAACTAAAAAATGAGCGATGAACATTTTTTCGCCGCTCCTTGCGCGCTCGCAATGCGTAAAAGCATTATCTTCGCTTCGTAAATAGTCGAAAGTATGACAATTCACACATCATCTGATTACGATTTCAGCGTTCGTCGGGCCGTCGTTGAGGCTTGGAAAAAGTTTGCCTTGCATTGGCGAGCCTATCTTCGCTTCCTCTGGCCGTTTCTTCTGATGGCCGGCATCGGGAGCGGTTTGTTTGTCGTGGCTGTGAGTTCGTATCTGGCTCAACACGCCATACCTTTTCTCGCAGTAGTGAAATCAGGGCTTGGTGCAAAAGTGGGCTTGGCGCTGCTTTGCCCCTCGTGGGGCACATTGGTAGCCTTAGTCGTAGGGTTCCTGCTTGGGCTGATCGGACAGGGTAGTTTGGGCGGAGGTCTTGCCTTGCAATACAAGCAAAATATCAGCAATCGTTGCGGACTATGTACCTTTAAGCACAAAAAATTGCGCCGCGTATGGCTGCAAAGAAGTGCTCGCAGCTTGCTGCTCCTACTCATATATAATGTTCTCAACGCGATGATCCTTGGTGGGGCTGTTTGGTTGACGCGTGAGCATACGCCGCTTTGGTGGATTCCGGCCGTGATGATCTGCATCGGTCTGCTGGTTGCTTATAGTATGACTTTTGTACATTACGTTATCTATAAACGAACCGCCCTGCAAAGTCTGTGCACCACGTTCAGCCACCGCCGCTTAGGGGCAATGGTCATCCTTTTCTTGCTCACGGCGATCCCCTTTGGCGCAATAATGCTCGTTGGGCAAATGCCGACCCTCATCTTGCTTATGAGCAAGATGACCAACGCTTGGGGCGTTATGCTGGGCGATACGAACGGGTTGCCCGGCTATTTTGATGCGCTACTCTTCGGCTGTATGGCCTTAGGCAGCATCATTGGGTACTTCCTGTACAGCATACAAATCGGCGGCATCGTCTACATAGCCCAAGAAAAGAAGGCGACGATTTTAGCGCGTCGGACCTTCGCTCCGACACCTCCCCGAATAGAGAGGTAAAAGCGCTTAGCGCAAAAGAAAATGGGCTTAAATCGAAACTTTTACCCCAAACATCTACTTTTATTTCAAGAAAAAGCCTTACTTTTGCTTCAAAATAAGATGGAAATAATGCCTCCTCAATCGGAGGGCGGCGGAAATTTCAAGCTTTTAAGAAACAATTAAATGATAGATCAAGACAGAATCATTAAAGTCGATATCGAAAAGGAGATGAAAGCCTCCTATATCGACTATTCAATGTCCGTTATTGTATCACGTGCCTTGCCGGACGTGCGCGACGGCTTTAAACCCGTACAGCGACGCATTCTATATGCCATGATGAATATCGGAAATACGCACGATAAAGCTTATATGAAGTCGGCCCGCACCGTGGGTGAGGTGCTCGGTAAATATCACCCGCACGGCGATAGCTCCATCTATGGCGCGTTGACGCGTATGGCGCAGGATTGGAACTTGCGTTACCCCTTAGTGGACGGACAAGGAAACTTTGGTTCGATCGACGGCGACTCGCCGGCTGCTATGCGTTATACGGAATCGCGCATGAGTCTTATGGGCGAAACTATGATGCTCGATCTGGATAAGGAAACGGTAGATATGCAAAACAACTTCGACGATAAGTTGAAGGAACCTACCGTTTTGCCGACGCGCATCCCTAATTTCTTGGTCAATGGTGCGACCGGTATCGCCGTGGGTATGGCCACGAATGTGCCGACTCATAACTTGAGCGAGGTAATCGACGGTTGTGTGGCTTATATTGATAATCCGGAGATCGATGTCGAAGGCTTGATGGAGCATATCAAGGCGCCGGACTTCCCGACGGGGGCTTTCATTATGGGTCTGCAAGGCGTAAGAAGCGCTTACGAAACCGGACACGGTCGCATTATCTTACGCGCTAAGACGGAAATAGAAAACGGGCCGCAACATGATACGATCGTCGTAAACGAAATCCCTTACGGCGTAAATAAAGCTGAGTTGATCAAGGATATTGCTCGCTTGGTGAACGAAAAACGCATAGAGGGCATCAGCGATGTGAACGATGAAAGTGACCGCGAAGGAATGCGCATCGTCATCGAGGTGAAGCGTGATGCAAACGCTAACGTGTTGCTGAACAAACTCTTTAAGATGACTGCGCTGCAAAGCAGTTTTGCGGTCAACTGTGTGGGCTTGGTGCACGGCCGCCCCAAAGTGCTTTCGCTGAAAGATTGTATTCGTACGTTCGTAGACCATCGTCACGAGGTGGTAATCCGTCGTACGAAGTATGATTTGCGTAAGGCGCAAGAGCGTGCCCATATCTTGGAGGGCCTGATCATAGCCAGCGATAATATAGATGAAGTCGTGCGACTCATTCGCGCCAGCAAGACGCCGGCAGAAGCCATCGAAGCACTTAAAAAGCGCTTTGAACTGGACGATATTCAAGCTAAAGCGATCGTCGACATGCGCTTGTCGCAGCTGACAAACATACAGCAGGATAAGCTACATCAAGAGTATGAGGAGCTGGAGCGCAAGATAGATTATTACAACCGCATTCTTACTGACGACGAACTTTGCCGTCAGGTGATGAAAGATGAGTTGAACGAAGTCAAAGAAAAGTATGGCGATGTGCGCCGTACAGAGATTAAGCTTTCTGCTGAAGAGTTTAATCCTGAAGACTTTTACGCCGACGACGAGGTTATTATTACCATCAGCCATTTGGGCTACATTAAGCGCACACCATTGGCCGAATTTCGCGCACAAGGCCGCGGCGGCGTAGGAAGTCGCGGCGGAACGACACGCGATGCAGACTTCATCGAATACATTTACCCGGCTACGATGCACAATACGATGCTTTTCTTCACCGCAAAAGGCCGCTGTTATTGGCTAAAGGTGTATGAGTTGCCGGAAGGTGCGAAGAACGCGAAAGGACGAGCGATCCAAAATATGCTAAACATAGAGGCGGACGACTCAGTTAACGCTTTCCTCTACATAAAGAAACTCAATGATCCCGAGTTTAACAAGTCTCATTATGTTGTGTTCTGTACTGCGGAGGGCATCATCAAGAAAACTTGCCTCGAAGAGTACTCTCGGCCGCGCACAAACGGTGTTAAGGCGATCACGATTCGAGAAGAAGATCGCGTAGTCAGCGTTGTGCTCACCAATGGTCAAGACGAGCTGGTCATAGCTAACCGCAACGGCCGCGCCATTCGCTTTAATGAAGACGCGGTGCGCACTATGGGGCGCGTTTCTACAGGTGTACGCGGCATTCGTCTTGATGAAGACGGCGAGGATCAAGCTGTCGGAATGGTATGTATAAATGATCCCGAAAAAGAAACCATCATGGTGGTCAGCGATCAAGGTTTCGGAAAGCGTAGCGCCATCGAAGATTATCGCAAAACCAATCGTGGCGGCAAGGGTGTCAAGACTTTGCAACTCACGGATAAGACCGGAAAAGTCGCAGCCATAAAGAGCGTGACGGACGACAATGATTTGATGATCATCAATCGCAGCGGCATCACGCTACGTCTGAAAGTTGCCGACGTACGTGTGATGGGACGCGCCACGCAAGGCGTTAAACTCATCAATCTGACAAAACGCAACGACAGCATAAGCAGTGTTTGTGTCGTAACGACAGAAGATGAGGACGCAGAAGCCCTTGATGCGTCAACTGAAGCTGTAGATGAACCGACCACGTCCGATGCTCCGGAAACAACAATAGAAACAAACGAACAAATAGATAATTAACGGAATAGATAACCTTTTATTCGGTCACACCGCATCGTATCTGCCATTGGCGAAAGACCAATTCGGCGATCGAAGTAAGGAGGCCCTGTGATTATGAAAAAAGTTTTTTCGACCATTGCATTGACAATGCTTGCAGGAGTTGGCCTTGCGCAAAACTCTGCTTTGCAGAAAGCGCAAAGCGCACTGCAGAATCGTGACTTTAACGGTACGATTTCGATTCTTAATGAAGCGCTTCAGAATCCTAAGACGACGAAGTTTGCTGAAATGTACAACCTTTTAGCCGACGCCCACACACGTTTGATGGAACCGGAGTTGCAAAAGGCGGCACAAAGCCAACCTTTCGACACGACAGGCTACTGCGTAAATTTGGACAAAGCTATCATTAACTACACGAAGAGCTATGAGGCCGACAATAAGGCCGATGAAAAAGGCAAGGTGAAGCCAAAATTTAACGCCATTAACGGCTCGCGCATCGCTGCGATGTTGGATTATTACAACTACGCTGCGCTTTTCGTGAACCAAAACGGCAATCGCAACGAGGCTATCACTTATTTCAAGAAGTTTATTGAGCTTCCGAAGAATCCCGTCTTTACCCCCCAGCAGACCGACTCCATCTACAAGGCTAAGAAGACGGAGTACGCCCAAGCAGCCTACAATTTGACGATACTTTGCTACGGTCAAAACGACTGGGATGACGTGTTGAAATATGCCGATCTCGCCTTGCAAGACGAAACAGGCATACGCGATCTCTACATTATGAAGATGCAAGCCTACTTGGGCAAGCAAGATTCTGCTGCCTATTTGAAGACCTTGCAGGAAGCCGTGATTCGCACTGAGACCCCCAACTTTATTCAAAACTTGCTCTACTATTACATTCAGAAAGACGATAGAGCCGGTGCTTTATCTATGGCCGACAACCTTGTAAAAGACCACCCACAAAGCAAAGCAGCTTATTATCTACGTGGTAGCGTTTATCTAAATATGAAGCCCTTCAGCTATGCAAAGGCAGAAGAAGACTTTTCTAAGGCTTTAGCTATTGATCCCAACTTCGTAGAAGCGAATGTCGGTATGGCTTACAGCTACATGAATGACGTCGTAACGCAAGTACAAAATCGCGTCATTAAGATTCCGCCCACTTATTCCAAACTTTACAAGCAAGTAATGGAGACAAAAGTGCAGCCTTACTACCGCAAGGCACTTCCTTACTTCGAAAAAGTACGCGCATTGTTGCCGGATGAGCCCAAGCGTTGGGCTTCTCCTCTCCAGCAGATCTATAACAATTTGGACATGACAGAGAAATCAAAAGAAATGGATCAATATCTGCGTTAAGCACATTGCCGATTCATTTCTCCACGGATTCCTTCGGGGCAAGAAGAGCAGATCAAACCTCTGATATTGTTTTAGCTTTTCCCGGCGGAGTCCGTGGATTTCCTTTGCAAAAACCTTTCTGTGTTGCCGACAGACTGCTGCGGCTTCACGCAGATTAAATGGCGAAAACCGACAACGCCAATACCGCCCACAACGGACTTCTAAACGAATCACATCTCGCTCTTATCGCATATTTTATATATGAAATACTTATTGTGTTGCCTGCTATCTTTCTGTTCTGTTGCTTTTGCAGCTAATCCGCTCAAGCCGGTTCATGCTTTACTCAAAGCCGGCCGCCCGCTCGACGCTCTCAATGCCGCCAAGCGCTTGATGGCCGATTCTGCGCTTCGCGATAATCCAAAATTGTATGTACTCGGAATGGACGCAGCCGTAGCAGCCAACAGCGTGGAGAATGAAAAAATCTATTTGCATAAAGCTTACGACACCCTCAGCTTCTTTCAGACCGCCTACGATTTCTTTAATTGTGCGCGGCGTTATGATGCCCTTACCCAAAAGTCGAACAACAAGAAACTGAGTCGCCTGCTTCACGAATTTTACCCCAATTTGCTGGCCGGAGGACTTTTCATGTACGAGCACAAGCAGTATGCAGAAGCCATTAAATTGCTCCAAATGGCCGACGATGTCTTGGATCTACCCTTGTGGCTCCAACTTTCGCCGAACTTACCCCGACAGCAGCGAGAACTTATTCGCAACATTTTGGTTAGGAGTGCCTTTCAAGAAAAAAAATACGACTTGGTTTTGCATTTTACGGCCGATAGTATTCAGAATGCCGCCTATCGTCAGATGGCAATAGAGTATCGCGCTCGCACGAATGCCGCCTTGGGGGAGATCAAGGCTTACGTAAAAGATTTGCAAGCCGGAATCAGCGATGCCGGCCATTATCCCTACTTTTTCACGCACCTGTTTGATCATTACCTTCAGCACAATCAAGCCGATGCGGCGTTGTGTTTGTCCGATAGTCTCTTGTCGGTTTATCCCTTACAGTCGCAAAATCGCTCCGCACCGCCTACAGCCGCCGATTCAGCCTTCTATTTGACGCTTCTCTCGGCTAAGGCTTTGGCGCAGATCAATCTACATGCCTACAAGGACGCCATAGAAACGTGTAAGGCCTATCAGGATATCGACTCAAGCAATGTAGATGTAGATTTCTATTTCGGAACAGCCTATAGCAATGCCGCAGCTGCAGTAGATTTACCTACGAGTATCAACAGCGCAGCTTATAAATCGGCGCAGGCAGAAAGGCGTAAACTCTATGTCAAGGCCGTACCTTATCTGGAGCGCTATCGGAAAGCCCGCCCCAATGAGGCAAAATCTTGGGGGCCATTGCTTTACAACGCCTACCTCTCATTAAACCAAGGCAAGAAGTTTGCCGAAATGGAGAAGTTGCTCAAAGCCAAACTTTTCAGTCGGTAGGCTTTGCACCCACTTTTCGCGCCTACTTACCTGCATCGCTGCCCGCCTCGCCGGACTCCCTACTTATTTTTGGCCTGTTGGCACTTTCGGAGACCAAACGAAGCATAGGGCCAACTTTTTCTTAGAACTATACACGTAGGACGACTTCTGTTAGTCGTCCTACGTGCTTTTTATCCCTCCAACTTAGCCTTTATTCGCCCTACTATTGATTTTCCCGCGCCCAAATCTTCAACCCGCCGTTTGCGCTCGTGAGGTGAAACCTTTGTTATCGTGAGGTGAAGCTCTTTTCATCACGAGCGTAAACCTTTGTTATCGTGAGCGCACACTCCACCGGCCGACTTTTGGCGTGCGGAAGTTTGTTGTCGATATGTACAAAAAGCCCTCTTAGTCAGTAAACAATGAGTGTAGGAGAGGGGGATACCAACTGCTCTTACTCCACATCTTTGCCTCATCTTGCGCCGGTGTGAAATGCCCCATTTCTCGTAAACCCCGCCTTAGGTAGAGTTCATACAGCCTCCGTCCGCATCGCGTTGTCCGCAAGAAATAGCTGCATACAAAGATTGAAAGCCCTGATTCTCGTAGGTTTCCATCGAAAAGTAGTATCTTTGCCATAGAATTTAGCATAATCTTAATAAAGAATGTATAGAACGAAGACGTGCGGAGAGTTACGCTTAACCAATGTTGGTGAGCAAGTAGTGCTGGCCGGTTGGGTGCAGCGGCTTCGCAAGATGGGCGGAATGACATTTGTAGATTTGCGCGACCGCTATGGCATCACGCAATTAGTATTCAACACCGAGACAGACGCCGCCCTATGTGAGCGCGCGAACCAGTTGGGACGCGAATATGTATTGCAGGTGACTGGATGCGTGAACGAGCGCTTCAGCAAAAACGACAAGATCCCCACAGGCGATATAGAAGTAATCGTCAATGAATTGGTGGTGCTCAATGAGAGCCTTACGCCGCCATTTACCATAGAAGATGAGACCGACGGCGGAGATGATCTGCGCATGAAATATCGCTTCCTTGACCTGCGCCGCAACTGCGTGCGTCGGAATATGGAACTGCGCCATAAGATGACGCTCGAAGTGCGCCGCTTCTTAGATGAAAAAGGCTTCTTGGAGATAGAGACGCCGGCCCTGATCGGCTCTACGCCTGAAGGCGCACGCGATTTTGTGGTGCCGTCACGTATGAATCCCGGTTGCTTCTATGCGCTTCCGCAGAGTCCGCAAACGCTGAAGCAGTTGTTGATGGTTGCCGGAATGGATCGTTACTTTCAGATCGTAAAATGCTTTAGAGACGAAGATTTACGCGCCGATCGTCAGCCCGAATTTACGCAAATCGACTGCGAAATGAGTTTTGTAGAACAAGATGACGTGATCAACACATTTGAAGAGATGACCAAGTATCTCTTTAAGTCCGTGCGCGGCGTCGATTTGGGCGAAGAACCCTTCTTGCGTCTGAGTTGGGCGGAGGCAATGCGCCGCTTTGGTTCTGACAAACCCGATATGCGCTTCGGCATGGAGTTTGTCGAACTTATGGATCAGCTGAAAGGCACCGGCACGTTTGGCGTTTTTAACGAAGCAACCTACATTGGCGGTATTTGCGTGCCGGGTTGTGCCGTTTATACGCGGAAGCAGCTCGACGAATTGACCGACTTCGTGCGCAGTCCGCAGATCGGCGCGAAAGGCCTTGTGTATGCCCGCGTTCAGGAAGACGGTAGCGTGAAGAGTTCGGTAGACAAATTTTACGATGCCGCCGTTCTCAATGGTTTAAAAGATAAGATGCAGGCACGTCCTGGCGATTTGATTTTGATCATTTCCGGCCCGGATACGCAGAAGGCTCGCAAACAGTTGTGCGAACTGCGCCTTTTGATGGGCGGACGCTTGGGCTTGCGCGATAAGAATAAGTTTGCCTTACTTTGGGTTGTAGACTTCCCGATGTTTGAATGGAGCGAGGAAGAAGGCCGCTTGATGGCGATGCACCATCCCTTTACGGCGCCAAAACCGGAAGACGTCGGCTTGCTCGATAGTGCGCCCGAGCGCGTTTGCGCCAATGCCTACGATATGGTGTGCAATGGCGTGGAAGTAGGCGGTGGCAGTATCCGTATCCACGATGCAGAGTTGCAGGCTAAAATCTTTAAGGCGCTCGGCTTTACTCCGGAAAGCGCCCAAGAGCAGTTTGGCTTCTTGATGAATGCCTTTAAGTATGGTGCTCCTCCTCACGGCGGCCTTGCCTATGGTTTGGATCGCTGGGTGAGCATCTTCGCCGGGCTCGATAGTATTCGCGACTGCATCGCTTTCCCGAAGAATAATAATGGGCGCGACGTGATGCTTGATGCGCCGTCGACGGTAGATCAGAAACAATTGGACGAGCTACACATTGCGCTGCAACCAATAGAGAAAAACGACTAAGCCCTCGAAGACTTAGCAAAAGCGCCTACCAATTGCGGGTAGGCGCTTTTTTTATATATAATGAGTGGAGGGCGAATGGACGTCAGCATAAAGAGCCTCGTGATTTGTTGGGGTAGTATAAAGTAGGAAAAGAGAAACGAATAGTTTCAAAATACTCCGAAAGAAATAAGAAAAATGATTTTCAAACGGAATAAATCATACCGCATTGTTGGCACTTCGTGCCCCATTTACTAACTTTGCGGGCAAAACGTTTTCATTCAGAGAAATCTATGTCAGAAATCAAAACTATTCGCACGGCACTTATTTCCGTTTATCATAAAGATGGCTTGGAAGAAATCCTTGCTGCCCTTCACCGCGAAGGAGTAAAATTGCTCTCAACTGGTGGAACTCAAAAGTTTATCGAATCGCTGGGCTATCCCTGCCAACGCGTAGAGGACGTGACAGCGTATCCGTCGATACTCGGCGGGCGTGTCAAAACATTGCACCCTAAAATCTTTGGTGGAATTTTGGGGCGCCGCGGTTTGGCTGAGGACGAGGCGGAGATATTGAAGTATGCCATTTCACCCATCGACTTGGTGATCGTAGATCTTTATCCCTTCGAGGCGACCGTGGCGAGTGGAGCTTCAGCTACCGAGATCATCGAAAAGATAGATATAGGCGGCATCAGCTTGATTAGAGCCGGTGCGAAAAATTTCAAGGACGTAGTAATCATTCCGTCAAAGTCAGAATATGCCACTTTGGCCGGCATACTTCGCGAGGGCGCTCAGACGACCATCGAGCAACGCCGCCACTTTGCGGAACGCGCTTTTGAGGTTAGCAGCCAATATGATACGGCGATTCACGCTTGGTTTGAGACTTCGGAAAAATGATGTAACGCACAGCAGCTCTAAGGTTGAGCGCTGTGGATAGGGCGAAAGAAAATAAAGAGATAATGAGTTTTTTCAGTAAGTTATTCTCCTTTACGCAGGAGTTGGCCATCGACTTAGGAACGGCCAATACAATTATTATCAGTGGCGATCAAATCATCGTAGATCAGCCTTCTGTAGTAGCGTTGGATGAACATTCGGATCGTATGATTGCAGTGGGCGAACAAGCCAAGCTGATGTACGAGAAGACAAATAATAAGATACGCGTTATCCGCCCCTTGCGTGATGGCGTGATTGCAGACTTTAATGCTTGCGAGCAGATGATGCGCGGCCTCATACGTATGGTACATAAAGGCAAGCGCCTCTTTTCGCCGGCTTTGCGCATGGTGATCGGTGTCCCGTCAGGTTCTACGGAAGTGGAGCTTCGTGCTGTGCGCGACTCAGCAGAGCATGCCGGTGGGCGTGACGTATTCTTGATTTATGAACCGATGGCTGCCGCCATCGGTATAGGTCTGGACGTCAATGCGCCTGAAGGCAATATGATTGTAGACATAGGCGGCGGTACGACAGAGATTGCTGTGATCTCGCTTGGCGGTATTGTTTCTAACAATAGCATCAAGATGGCCGGTGATGACTTTACGGCCGACATTCAGGAATACATGAGTCGTCAGCACAATGTACGTGTCAGCGAGCGAATGGCTGAGCGTATTAAAATCAATGTTGGTGCTGCGCAAACGGACCTCGGTGAAAGTGCGCCGGAAGACTTCATCGTGCACGGACCTAATCGTATCACGGCTATGCCGATGGAGGTGCCTGTTTGCTACCAAGAAATAGCGCATTGCTTGGAGAAGAGCATTGCCAAAATAGAACAGGCCGTCATCAACGCACTAGAAAATACGCCGCCAGAGCTTTATGCGGATATTGTGCACAACGGAATTTATCTGACAGGTGGTGGCGCACTGCTGCGCGGCCTTGATAAGCGCTTGACGGATAAGATTAATATTCCGTTCCACGTGGCGGAAGAACCCTTGTTGTGCGTGGCGCGCGGAACGGGCGTTGCGTTAAAACACGTCGACGACTATACATTCTTGATGCGTTGAGCGTAACGTAATATAATATTGATGGGGAAGAGGGCGCGCGGCTGTGTGGTAGCTCTCTTTTCCTTTCTCTTCCCTTTTAGCGCCTTACGGGGCAGCAAAAACGATGCGCACGTTTCTCGACTTTCTTCGTAAATACAATTATTTCTTCGTATTTCTGCTTTTAGAAGCTGTTAGCTTGACGATTTTGTTTCGCTTCAATAGCTTCCAGGGTAGCGTTTGGTTTACGGCTGCCAATGATGCTGTGGCCGGAATTAATCGCTGGTATGCCGATGGCCTATCGTATATGAATTTGGGCGAAGTAAATCGTGAGCTAACTGCGCAAAACGTGGCGTTGGCTCAACAGAATGCAACCCTCCGAGAGCTTTTGGCTAACACGCAAAAGGACTCTACGATTACTAATCAGCTGATGATGGAGCGCCTCAAGGGATATGTGCTTATCCCTGCAACTGTTGTTTCAAATGAGACTTCGCGCGCCAATAATTATATTGTCATTGACCGTGGTTCGGAAGACGGCGTGCGACCGGAAATGGGCGTTGTTAGTGGGCGAGGCGTCGTAGGAATAGTTTATCTCGCTGCCGCTCATCACGCCTTAGTAATTCCCGTGACGAATCGCAAGTCGAGCATCAGTTGCCGTGTACGTGGGCAGAATTATTTTGGTTTTTTACAATGGTCAGGCGGGAATCTCTTTCACGCAGACGTTAACGATATTCCGCGTTATGCCCGTGTGCATCCCGGAGCCATTGTTGAGACGAGCGGCTATAGCGCTGTCTTTCCCCCCGGGCTTTTCGTGGGGCGCGTTCGTAAGCTTGAAAATTCAGCAGATGGCCAGAGTTATAAATTGCGCATAACGTTAGGGACAAACTTTAGCAACTTACGTAACGTAGAGGTGATAGCTACGCCCTATAAATCTGAAATTGATACGTTGCGCAATCGTGTGGCTCAACAAGAAGCGCAAGATGCGATGAATGGTGGCTTAACTAATTAATAGAAGTTATGGTACAGACTTTTCTTTCTCGTTTCGGGTGGTTCATATCCTTACTTCTTTTGCAG
>JABZGO010000350.1 GCA_015259305.1 Alloprevotella tannerae
TTTCCTTTGTAACTGTAGAGCGTAGTATCATCCAACTCGACGATTTCATCGCAAACGCGATCCAAGAAGTAGCGGTCGTGCGTCACCATCAGAAGCGCCTTGCTCTCACGCCGCAAATAAGCTTCGAGCCATTCGATCATCTCCAAGTCAAGATGGTTTGTAGGCTCATCGAGAATAAGAAGGTCAGCCTCAGTCAAAAGAACGTTAGCCAAAGCGACGCGCTTGAGTTGGCCGCCCGAGAGTTGCGCTACCGGCTGATTATAATCTGTGATGTTCAGCTTCGTAAGGATTTGCTTGGCCCTCAGTTCAAAATCCCAAGCCCCACGCCGCTCCATCTCATCCATCAGTTCGTGTAGATTGGGATTGCCGGGTGTTGCCAAACTCCTTTCATATCGACTGATCAAAGCCGAAAGTTCGCCGGCCTCCGCAAAGCAAGCGTCCAAAACCGTCAGCTCCGGTGCATAGCGAGGCGCTTGCGAAAGATACCCGACGCGCAAATCTTTATGAAAAACCACACTTCCACTGTCGTAATCATCCTTGCCGGCAATGATATTAAGAAGCGTAGTCTTGCCCGTACCGTTCTTGGCAATGAGCCCCAAACGGCGCCCCTCTGCAACGGAGAAAGAGATGTCGGCAAAAAGAATTCGATCGCCGACAGACTTTGTCAAGTGTTGAATATCAAGATATGTAGTCATTTAAATATCATATTAAAACTTTGAGCAAGGCGCTCTAAAAAGCAAAGCACCAACCGCGCATAGCCAAAATCATCGCCCGCATGATTCCGTGCGAAAATCCCAAACAAATAAGAGGACCGACAAGCGCATTTTTGCCCACATCAGCCCTCACATATATTATTATTGTCGCACCCGGCCACAATAACCATAGCGCTAAAACAGATATTGGCGACTGATTTCGCCCGTCTGCTTATCAACCATTCATTGAAATCAAAAATTCATCGTTATCCTGCGTCCGTTCCATTCGCTTCGAAACTTCCTGCATCGCCTCAACGGGATTCATATCCGCTATGTATTTGCGAAGGATCCACATACGGCGCTGCGCCTGTTCATTAAGCAACAGATCATCGCGGCGCGTACTTGAAGCCACAAGATTAACGCTCGGGAATATACGCTTGTTCGAGAGGTTGCGGTCGAGTTGAAGCTCCATATTGCCCGTTCCCTTAAACTCTTCAAAGATCACCTCATCCATCTTGCTACCCGTATCGATCAGGGCCGTAGCAATGATGGTCAGAGAGC
>JABZGO010000351.1 GCA_015259305.1 Alloprevotella tannerae
CACGGCCGCCGACGAGCTCATCAAGGAGGCAACCGCCGAGCAACCCATCCAACCGGGTGAAGTTCGCAACCTCGACATCGACTACAAAGCCGGCGTCTTATTAGGAGGCAATAACGTCCGACTAAAAGCTGAAATCGTCTACGATGAAGACCAAGACAAGGACAACAACACCGACGAAGCAACCGTAATGCTCAAAGATTCCGAGCTGCCGAAGCCGGAGAACGTAACGATCCAAAACAAGAGCGGAAACAACACAACGCTCAATTGGGCCGCACCGTCACTCAGCGAGCAAACCATCACGGACGACTTCGAATTCTACACGCCCTGGTCAATCGACACATTCGGCGATTGGACAACCATCGACGGCGATAAAGGCCTTACGGGAGGATTCTGGAAATCCTACCCCTACAAGCACCAAGGCACGCCTTTCGCTTTCATCGCCTTCAACCCCGAGAGCCTTTTCACCGGCTGCATTGAAAACAACCCGAGCCTGGCGCCCCACTCCGGCGATCAATTCCTGGCCGCCGTCTATTCATCCGATGCAAATGGCGAAGACTTCTTAGACGCCGACAACTGGCTCGTCAGTCCGAAACTCTCCGGTAAAGCACAGACCATCAACCTTTGGATCAACAACCTCAAGATGAGTTCAAAGGACTACGTCGAACAAGTCGACATCCTCTACTCTACGACCGGGCGCAAGGCCGAAGACTTCCGGAAGATCGGCGAAACTCACGCCATAGCAGGCGGAGCATTCCAAAACCTCTCAATCGAAATCCCCGAAGGTGCTAAATACTTCGCCATCCATCACATCACAGAAAAAGACAACGCTTGTCTTTTGATGATCGACGATGTAACATTTGCCAAAGGCTTCGAAGCACCGAAGGGCTACAACGTTTACCGCGACGGCAAACTAATTATCAGCCTCGACAGCAACACGCTGAAACTTGACGACAACGCAGGTACCGAAGGCGCTCACACATACGGCGTCACGGCAGTCTACGAAAAGGGCGAGTCGCAACCCGTTATGATCAACGTAACGACGGCGCTGCAACTCATCGAAGCACTCAGCGGCAAGCCGGTCGACATCTACACGATCGACGGCCGACTCATAGGCAAGGGACTCGACAGTCTGCCTCGCCTCGAACGCGGTATCTACGTCATAAATGGTCAAAAGGTAGTAGTCAAGTAGCAACTATCATCCATTAGTGACCACACTATTTTTCCGACAACCTC
>JABZGO010000352.1 GCA_015259305.1 Alloprevotella tannerae
CCGGGGGGGGTAATATTAACTTTGCAGGCGTGAAAAGACTATCGACGATTTACGAAAAACAGACGTCGATGGTTATTCGCCTGATTTCTTGCGCTATAATAAGCGCTTTGATTAACGTTTACTCCTTTTGAGAGATTGAGAACCAAGATAAAATGAAATATAGAAACCTTCGCAGCGCCTGCTGCCTGATCCTGTTTTGCTGTCACTTTACCATTCTTTTTGCGCAACGCATCGACGGACGCGTCACTGACGCGCAAGGCGTGGGACTGCCTTATGTAAACATCAGCATCTTGACCTTGCCCGACTCTGCTTTTGTGGCGGGGACAACAACCGGCGAGGATGGGCATTTCCGGTTGGACATACCGGTTGGAAATCATACCGTAAAAATCACAGGCCTTGGCTACGCCGCGCAGTATCGCGCCTGCACACCGCAGGACTTGGCCCGCATCGTGCTGCAAGATGCCGACAGCCAACTGGGAGAAGCCGTCGTGCGCGCAGAGCGCCCCAAAGTGTTGGTCAAAGGCGAGGGACTGAAAACCATCGTGGCCGGTTCGGTGCTCGAAAAGAATGCTACGATAGAAAGACTCTTAGAGTGTATCCCCAATGTCAGTGTGCAGGGCGACAAAGTCGTCGTCTTCGGGCGCGGCGAAGCTTTGATCTATATCAATGGTAGGAAGATGAGAGACAAAAGTGAGTTGGACCGACTCACACCCGATAACATCAAAGACGTAGAAACGATCCTCAACCCCGGTGCACGCTATCCGGCGGCTACGAAAGCCGTCGTACGCATCACTACGAAAAAGCCGCTCGGCGAGGGGTGGGCTGTAGATGCTCGCCTGCACGCTGATGTCAATGAAAAAGGCACGTGGTCGGAGTGGGCGCGCGTGGGGCTGAATTATAGAAAGAAGCGCTTGGACTTGAACTGGTATATGGATGCCAATAATAATCACAGCGATGATGAGAAATGGTTCGAACTGAATTCTTATCTGGCACATACCTGGCAACAAACAATAACGGCTGTCGGTTATAGCCACGGGAAACGATTCTATACGAATCTTTCGGCAGCTTATCAGATAGCTCCCGACCACTCTATCGGAGGGCGTCTGAATTTTTCGCCGGAGCGTCCGTCGATGTCCTTTCTTGTCAATAGCCAATTAAGGCGAGACGGCGCGTTGGTGGAAACCGGCTTCAACCGATTAGAGCAGGGGGTAGGGAATCATG
>JABZGO010000353.1 GCA_015259305.1 Alloprevotella tannerae
CCTTAAATTCGAGGCCTTCAGGCTCGGCGAAGTGGCATAGATCCATTGCAAACTCGGCTAAGCGCCCGATGGAGGCCGTTGCGCCCTGCGCTTTCACGGTCGCATCTTCGATCATCAAAGACGACGACTTATCAGCAGCACCTCCGATGCCGTAAGTCTTTCCGCGCAAATCGAGGCGACAAGCATCTTTAATCGTGAGTTGCGAAGCGTTTTCCATCATGATAGCAGCGTCGTTTTCACTAATGAAGGTGAGCGCTCCTTCGCCGAAGATCGTTAAGGGAGCGGCCGATGTTAAGGTTGCGCCATTTGATGTTATGACCGTATGCGAACCATATACCTCTACGTTGACCGCATCGGTCGATTCGGCAAATCGGAAAGCCACTTCGTTGCCAGGCACATTAAATACGGCGTTGTCAAGCGTCAGCTTGCGAGCGCCGGGGTCGTAACTAATCGTTCCGCTCACCCAACCTTCGGGGCGCAAATCGCTGAAATCGTCCTTGTCAGTAACCTCTTTGCCGGCAATAAACAGCCCGTAGTGTTTTTCAGTTTGCGCTTTGAGCGACTGCAGACCAGTCAAAATAAGAAGCGTACACAAAATGACGCTCCGTCGAATAGTAATGAGTTTTGATACCATAGTAAATAAGTGCGTTAAATGTCGATTTGCGAAGTCGCATCTCCTCTCTTCTGATGCTAAGCCTCGCAAAGATGGTTAATAGGTTTATAAGTTGATTCCATATCAAGCTACTTTAGGCCGTTTCTCATCGGCTTTCAGCAGGCTGCGACGCGCGTGGCGGCGACAGGCTTACGTGTTTTACAGCTGCAAGTTGGGATTTTATTTTCATTCGACAAAATTTCAGGCGGGTTTGTTAGGCTTTTCAGCTACATTTCTCGCATATCGACACGAAAAAAGTCGACTTTCAGAAAAATGGAAGCAAATTACAGCGTGTAAATGTAAAAAAATGTGACACTAAAAACGGACTATAAAACGGGCCATCCGTACTATCCGACAAAGTGGCTAAAAGTGAGGTTAGCGAAACTTGAATTGGCAAAGAGGAGTAGGCTTTTGGGAAGACGAACAGCCCAAAGCGCACCCCGTAGTTCCATTGATAATGGTAAGAAATACGTAGCTATTAAGCCTTCTGTGGCTTATTTTAAGACTTACGCCGCGATGTGGTATCGAAAAGCAAGTAGTTTGCGCCGCCCAATGCTGTACTG
>JABZGO010000354.1 GCA_015259305.1 Alloprevotella tannerae
CAAGCTGTCAGTAGCCAAATTAAATTCAAAGTAGCGGCAAACAACGGGAGCACTTGCGCCCTGCGCTATTTTCCCGGGTTGCCCCTTGCGCAAGATCTGCATATAGACGCCCGATCCGGCAAAGAGTACGTACTCGTTGTTGGCTACGTTGGTCGTAGAATCTTGCTTGTAAAATTGCTCTTCGGAGATAACTTTGATGTTTCCGGGCACGTCGAGCAAAACGTTGCCCGACTCCGGGTCGATTACCTTCGCGCCTTTCTTGAGGAAGTTTTGCACCTGTCGACGCTCGCGCTTGCGCTTATCGGCGTAGGAAGTATCATCATTGCTGCAAGCCTGAAAAAGGCAGAGGCCGGCAAGCAGCAGGGGCAACATAAGCGCCAAACGCTGCCACACATTGCGGCATAAACGGATGCGAAAGGATGTATTTTGCATTGTAATCAATCTTATTTGGGGCAAAAATAAGCAATAACACGCACGTGGGCGGCATTTTTTCAAAAGGAATTGCGGCATAAAGCCGAAAAAAGCCTAAAAGTGAAAGCCGGCTTGGCAGGCCGTCGGGTTATGGGCAGGCGGCTTTCGAATGGTAACCTTCGGGCGGCAATGGGCCCGCGTTTGTACGCAACAGATCGGCTACTTCTAGGGCCGCATACGCGTGCGAAGCGGCGCGGTCGGCGAGCCGCTTCGCACGCGAAAAGGGCAAAAAAGGGGAAAATTGCATGGGGGTTTGCGTAAATTGCGGCCAAATTATTTGCAGAATAAAAATAAAAATCCTACCTTTGCAACCGCAAAACAAAATGGTACCTTGACCGAGTGGCTAGGTAGCGGTCTGCAAAACCGTGTACAGCAGTTCGAATCTGCTAGGTACCTCTACAAAGCGGAGCACTTCTTACGAAGCGCTCCGCTTTTTTAGTTTTATCCCACAGCCCAAGGGCCGCGCGCCGCATCAGAAGGGCAAGCCGACGGCAAAATGGAGGGCAAAATCGCGAGAGAATTTGGGGTGAATCAGCGGATAGTGACCGCGACCTGAGGGATAAGCAGGGTCAACGGCTTTCATGCCGGCATCTAAACGCAAGATAAAATAATCAAGATTGAGGCGCAGGCCCAAGCCATAGGCCACGGCCAACTGCTTATGGAAGGAACGCAGACGAAATTGACTGCCGGAAAGATTTTCGTAGCGCCGCGTGTTCCACACATTGCCTGCATCTACGA
>JABZGO010000355.1 GCA_015259305.1 Alloprevotella tannerae
GTGTAGCCAGCACGAAAGCCTTTACCGGACAAGTCACCGTCCTAACGATGCTTGCCTTGGCGCTGGGTCACGCAGTCGGCACACTGCCTGACGACGAATATCATGAGGCTGTGCGCGAACTCGCTCACATTCCGCAAAAAATGCGTCAAGTATTGGAGCTCGACAAGCAAATCAAAGAGTACTCAAAGACTTTTACTTATGCGCAAAACTTCCTCTATCTGGGCCGCGGCTTCAATCATCCCGTAGCTTTGGAGGGCGCTTTGAAGCTCAAGGAGATCTCTTACATCCACGCCGAAGGATATCCGGCCGCCGAGATGAAGCACGGCCCGATCGCCCTCGTCGATAAAGATATGCCCATCGTATTTATTGCCACCCACCACCAACTATATCGCAAAATCATCAGCAATATGGTCGAGGTAAAGTCGCGCGACGGACGCATTATGGCCGTTGTCACGGAGGGCGATGAAGAGATTCGCAAGATTGCCGACGAAGTCGTGGAGATTCCTGACGTACCCGAGATGCTCGTACCCCTGCTCACGGTCATCCCGCTCCAGCTCTTGGCCTACCACGTCGCCGTAGTCAAAGGCTTAGACGTAGACATGCCGCGCAACCTCGCGAAGAGCGTGACGGTAGAATAATATCAAGCGCCTCTTTCCGCTATTTCTCACATCGGAAAGAGGCGTTTTTCTTGATTTAATCAAGCCGCGGCGCGATAAATCACCAGACAACAACCCTTTTTCAAACCAACGACATGAAAAAAGCTTTTGGATATGGCATGCTGCTCCTGCTTCTATCGCTCTACAGCTGCCATAGCAAGACGAAAAACGAAGCCACAACCCAAGACTCCACGGAAGTAAACGCCACAGGACCTAAAGAATCGTCCTCACCCCTGGAGCGCACAGAAACATTTAAGGCCGGCGGCCACACTTACGTGCTATCCATCAAGCGCGAAGCCAATCACGCTCTGCCAACCGTCAAAGACGAATCAGGACAAGTATATTATGACAACACCGTCGAAGTACGCCTCACATGCGATGGTCAAGAAGTTTACTCGCACCTCTTTACCAAGGCCGATTTCGACAGCTATTTGAGCGACCAAGAGAAGGCCAATTTAGTATTACAAGGTATGGGCTACGATCCAACTCAAAAAATCAGCACCGTCGTTATGCTCGGAGCGCAGATCGGAACAGCCGGTTTAGAC
>JABZGO010000356.1 GCA_015259305.1 Alloprevotella tannerae
GTAATAAAAGAACCGGCAGAGGAAAGTGCCGTGCAGACGACGCCACCCATAATCAAAGCGGCCACCATTCCACCCGTACCTTTTAAACCAACAGCCCCCATAATCACTGAAGCAAGGATAAGGGTCATCAATGTCATACCACTCACGGGATTAGACCCGACAATCGCGATAGCATTTGCAGCTACCGTCGTGAAAAGAAAGGCAATGAAGGCTACGAGTAAGATACCGACAATGGTAAACAGCAAGTTACCACCCATAACATCGAAGTAAAACAACAGCGTCACTAAGACAATGGTAAGCAAAGAGCCCATTGCAATAATCTTCATCGGCAGGTCGCGCTGAGTACGAGGTACGTTTTCTTCATCTTTTGCGCCACCCTTGAAAATACGTCCGGCTAAAGAGAAAGCACCCTTGATCACACTCCAACTTTTTATGATACCGATGATGCCGGCCATAGCTATGCCGCCTATACCTATGCTGCGCGCATAAAAGAAGATGTCTTCGGGAGAAGCTTGCGAAGCTACAATGCCGTCTTTCACAACTTGATCGGGCCAAAACAGAGCTATGCCGGGGACAAAGACCCACCAAATCATCATAGAACCAAAGCAGATGATAGCTGCATACTTCAATCCGATAATATAGCCCATACCTAGGACGGCGGCACTTGTGTTGACCTTAAAAATAAGCTTCGTTTTGTCGGCTATTGTACTACCCCATTCGCAAACACGGCTTGTGAAGCACTCATTCCACGCACCAAAAGAGGCTACAAGGAAGTCGTAAAGACCACCAATCAAACCCGCAACCAGCAAAGGCTTGGCCTGACTGCCGCCTCGTTCGCCGGATATCAGGACCTGCGTAGATGCCGTTGCTTCCGGGAAAGGATATTTTCCGTGCATATCTTTCACAAAAAACTTGCGGAAAGGTATCAAGAACAGAATACCAAGCACACCACCCAACAAAGATGAGAAGAAGATCTCCATAAAGTTGACACTCATCTCTGGATATTTTGTTTGCAAAATGTATAAGGCCGGCAAAGTAAAGATTGCGCCGGCTACAATCATTCCGGAACAAGCACCGATGCTTTGAATAATCACGTTTTCACCTAACGGATCCTTACGATGCGTAGCGCCGGAAAGGCCCACAGCGATAATGGTTATAGGTATGGCGGCCTCAAATACTTGCCCAACCTTTAAGCC
>JABZGO010000357.1 GCA_015259305.1 Alloprevotella tannerae
GTCTGATGACTTCTCTCTTTTCGTGTCGGAGAATTGCTTGGATTTTTCCTCGCGCCTTGGCCGTCGTAGCGAAGTTTAGCCATTCGGGTTGTACGTGTTGTGTGTTGGAGGTTAGAATTTCAACTTGATCGCCGCTTTTCAATCGATAGCTTAGCGGGACAAGCTTATGATTAACCTTTGCGCCAAAGCAGTGAGATCCTAAGAAAGTATGGATTGAAAAGGCGAAATCGAGAACAGTTGCGTTGTTGGGCATCGTTTTAATTTCACCTTTTGGTGTAAATACCAAAATTTCTTTTGAAAACAAGTTTAGTTTGATAGTGTCCAAGAGATCTAACGTGTCCGGTTGCGGATCGTCTAAGATCTCTTTGATAGAATCAAGCCATTTGTCCAGCTCGCTTTCGTCGTGTTCCGCTTCTTTGTCTTTATACTTCCAATGGGCAGCAAATCCTTGCTCAGCGATATCGTCCATACGATCAGAGCGGATTTGTACTTCTATCCACTTTCCGTCGTTACTCATAAATGTGTTGTGCAACGCTTGGTAACCATTGGCCTTGGGCGTGCTCAACCAATCACGAAAGCGTGTGGGGTGGGGTTTGTAGATTTGGGTTAAGGCTCCATATATGCTGAAGCACTCATCAATTTCTTTTGAGCGATCTAAAGGAGTATAGATAATACGAATAGCTAAAATGTCGTATATTTCTTTGAATACTATGTGCTTATTTTGCATCTTGCACCAAATGGAATAGGGGGATTTGATGCGTTGTAGAATAGCGTACTTGAAGCCCATTTTGTCTAATGCGGAGCGAATAGGGCTAACGAAACTATCGAAAATTGTTCGCCGTTCTTCTTGCGTGTTAGCAAGGAGTTGGGTGATCTTTTCATATTCTTCTGGCAGCTCGTAGCGGAAACTCAGGTCTTCAAGTTCTGTTTTAATCTTATTCAACCCTAAACGATCAGCCAGAGGAGCGTATATATATAATGTTTCTCCTGCAATCTTATATTGCCGACTTTTAGCCATTGAAGCTAAAGTTCGCATGTTGTGGAGCCGGTCAGAAATCTTAATGAGTATGACGCGTATATCGTCGCTCATTGTTAGTAGTAGCTTTTTGAAGGTTTCGGCTTGTAGAGAGTCGCGATCACCAAATACGCCACGATTAATTTTCGTTAGCCCTTCAACAATATCTGCTAC
>JABZGO010000358.1 GCA_015259305.1 Alloprevotella tannerae
TTGTTAACGAGGTCAAGTGCAGCGGCTACGGCGTTGAGGAGGAAGAGCTGATTCAAGTTTTTAAGAATCAACCGGCAACTTAAAATGGTCCGGCGCTTGTCGTGGAGCAAATCGACCAATGCAGCCAAGCGCGAAGATACGTTTGCCGCGCGGCCGTCGTCGGTTACGTTTTTGTTGAGCAATTTTTGCGGGTCCTCAATATATGAGCAGACCGACTTCGTAGGCTCTTCCAAATCGCCATTGAGCAATTTTCGCGCAAAAGCATAGACATACTGCCCCTTTCGACTAAAGCCTTCGAGCGACATGCCGTCCAATTCATCGATTAGGTTTTGCGCCGCGCCGGTCAGCGCCCCCTGTGCCTCGTCCAGCCTTGCGCGCAACGTTTGCCGGTAGCGCCGCATCCGCTCCGCATCGTTCAGCCGGTTGCGCAAGTCGCTCTCGCGCAGTTGGAAAGCCTCACTCAGCACGTTTCGTGCTGAGAAATTTTTCAGATCGCGGCCTACGGACCAGCCCTTGTTGCTGCGCATACGATCCTCGATCAAGTCTTCGATCCGGCCAATCAGTTTTTTATCCGCCCGCTCATCGATGGCATCGAGTAAGAAGTCGACCGCTTCGTCCACGGCCTTTCGATCATCGAGTTCAATCCGATAATTGGCCGACAAACCCAATTCGTGCGCCAAGTTGGACAAGAGTTGCTGAAAGAACTTATCGATCGTCATCACCTGGAAATGGTCATAATCGTGCAAGATCCCATCCAGTGCCGCCTGCGCCCGCTGCTTGAGGTCGGCCGGTTGGCCCAGACGCTCGGCCAGCGCACGCGTGAAATCGTTGTCTCGACCTTCGGCCAAGTCGTACAAATAAGCGAGGATGCGCTGCTTCATTTCCGTCGTCGCCTTATTGGTAAACGTCACGGCCAGAATGTAGCGGTGCGAGCCCCCCTTCGATAAGAGTTGCACGAGGTAGTTTTGTGCGAGCGTAAAGGTCTTACCCGAGCCGGCCGAAGCCTTATATATAATGAGTGATTCTTTCATGTCCTTAGCGGCATCTCTTAATAGGCAAAGATAAGGTTTTTTTAGGAAAACGCCGGACCTTATACCCACTCATCGCGCTCACATTTGGCCGCAGACCTCGCTATCTCTGCGCGCGAAGCTCCCAAAACCTACGCCC
>JABZGO010000359.1 GCA_015259305.1 Alloprevotella tannerae
TCCTGCATAGCCATCATTGCAGATAATACGGCTGTGCTGACGCCCGTCGTAAGTTTGAGTGCGCAACTTGGTTTTGCGCCGTCGCAAATCATACCTGTAAGGTTCGCAATCATATTTTGGATGGCATAAGTCATATGTCTATATTCACCTCCCATTAAATATGTAATACCGCAGCTTGATCCCGTAGCGGCCACGACGCATCCGCAGAGCGCTGAAAGCGCACCCAGACGCATTTTAATATAGATTGCTGTAAGATGAGAAAGCGTTAAGGCGCGTGTTAGTTCTTCGTTGGTATTATGATTTTCCCGTGCAAAAACGACAACGGGGTTAGTTGCGCAGATTCCCTGATTGCCACTACCCGAGTTGCTCATAACCGGAATCATTGCACCCGCCATTCTCGCATCGCAAGCACAAGTTGTGCTCGAGAGGATATGTGAGAAGATGCTATCTCCCATTATTCCTCGCCCCATTGGTCGCGAGAGAATTTTTCCGAGTTTGTGTCCATAATTACCTTCCAACGACTTTTGCGCCGCGTGGAGGTTCATTTTACCCGCCTCGTTAATAAATTCGAGTTCTTCCACCGGAGCTGTCGTTGCAAACTCGTGGATTTTTCGGAGCGTAAGTTCGGGTACCTCTTCTTCATCAGCTTTTGCTTCTACGGCTCCCAGCTGCTTTTCGAGTAGCACCTCCTCCCCTTTTTTCTCCAAGATGAAGTTAGTATGTTGGCGTGCAATAGCAGCCGTCCCGTGGTTTTCACCCGCGATAGCTTTGACCTCGACAAAAAGCTTGTCGGGAGCATCTTCAGCCAGAGAGATTTGGATATGCCCCGCCTCGTCATAAGCTTTACCCTCAGCGACCGCTTCCGGCGTGCAGTCCTTCAAGACCTCGAGTCCGTAGCTCGATTTACCGATCAAGGCGCCCAAGGCAATGGCGATCGGCAGTCCGACCATACCTGTTCCGGGTATGCCAACGCCCATTGCGTTTTTAAGAATATTGGCGCTGAGCCTTACTTCGATGCGCTCCGGTCTCTGCCCGAGCAGCTCTGTAGCTTTTGCAGTGGCCAGCGCCACACAGACCGGCTCCGTACATCCGATAGCCGGCACCACTCCTTTTTTAATAATGCGAATAATCGCTTCGCGTTC
>JABZGO010000035.1 GCA_015259305.1 Alloprevotella tannerae
GGGAGGGAAAATGGGACTTGTCTGATAAAAAGAGGTATTGCGATGGGGAGGTTAGGGGTGACGATGGCGCTAAGTAGCAAGGAGTGTGGACAATCTACACGGGTGAGAACAAGTATAGGACTTTCGCGAATGAAAGTCCTATGCTTAATTGCTTCAACGAGGTCGGGCGAGTAAAAAGCCCGATGGTTGGTTATAATTTCCGATCAATCGTATAGTCTAAATAAGCAGTCAATGAACGCCTTACGGCTTCGTCGGGGAAGGCATTAAGTACTTGGGCCGCTTCATTCCGAAGCTCTTCCATACGTTGGTGAGCATAATCAATGCCGCCCGAAGTCTTTGTGAAATCTACCAAACTTTTAATCTCTTCAGATGTGGCCGTGCGCGCTTTTACGTGGGCTACCCACGTTTGCACATCGGTGCGGTCTGTATGGTTAAGCGCATAGATGGCCGGCAGGGTGAGTTTGCCCTCCATCAAGTCGTTGCCGGTAGGTTTACCGATGGTTTCGTCGTCGTAATAATCAAAAATATCGTCGCGTATCTGGAAGCAAAGACCGATAAATTCGCCGAAAGTGGCCGCCTGCTCTACCGTCGCCGGCGCGCAGTCGGCACTGATCGCTCCCAAGCGGGCACAAGCCGCAAAAAGGGCAGCCGTCTTGTGTCGAATGACGTCGAAATACGCCTCTTCCGTGGCCACGACTTGACGAATATTGGCCAGTTGCTTCACCTCGCCTTCGGCTAATGTGCCGCCCAAACGCGCTACGATTTCTACGATACGCAGGTCGTCAGTGAGATAGGCTTGATGCAAGGATTTAGAAAGGAGATAATCGCCCACGAGCACAGCTACCTTATTGCCAAACAAGGCATTGACGCTGGCTTGTCCGCGCCGCTCGCCGCTGTCGTCGACTACATCGTCGTGGATCAAACTGGCCGTATGCAGGAGTTCGAGCGTGACGGCCGAGCGCAAGGTTTTCTCGCTAATGGGTGCGAAAGCCTTGGCTGCGAGGAGTACTAAGATGGGCCGCATCATCTTGCCGTTGCGCCGACTCACATAGCTGAGCGCCTGACCCAAATAATCATCTTCGTGGGTAAGGGATTCGGCAAAAAGACGGGCGTACTCGTTAAGTTCTGCCTCGATGGGGCGACGTATTTCAGCAAGTTTGTCCACTTTCATTCGCTGGTTTAGGTGACAAAAGTACGAATAAAAAGCCAACAGACGGATTCTTTTCCGTAAATTTACCGATAATTTGACCACGAAACTGCCCTGCGCAGCACTGAATCATGAAGAGACTTTTCTTATTGGACGCTTATGCGCTCATTTATCGGGCTTATTATGCCCTCATACGCAGTCCGCGTATCAACTCGAAAGGAGAAAATACGTCGGCCATCTATGGTTTTGTAAATACACTGGAGGATATTCGACGCAAAGAGGCGCCGGATATGCTCGCCATCGCATTTGACCCTTCAGGACCGACATTTCGCCACGAGGCTTACCCTGATTATAAGGCGCAGCGGGAAGCGACACCGGAGGATATTAAGCGCTCCGTGCCCATCATTAAAGACATTATCCGCGCGTACAACATTCCCATCATCGAGGTGAAGGGTTTCGAGGCTGACGACGTGATCGGAACGGTGGCTAAACGGGCTGCGGCAGAGGGCATTGAGGTTAGAATGGTCACGCCGGACAAGGATTATGCGCAATTGGTAGGACCGAACGTGCTGATGCAGCGACCGGGTCACGGCAATGCGCCTTGGGAAATTTTGGGTGTGGAAGAGGTTTGCCAAAAATATGGGCTGGCGGATCCGAAACAAGTCATCGACTACTTGGCTTTGATGGGTGATGCGGCCGATAACATACCGGGTTGTCCGGGCGTGGGACCTAAAACGGCCACTACTTTGATTCAGCGCTTCGGAAGTATTGAAAACTTGCTCGAACATACGGACGAGTTGAAAGGGGCACAACGGCAAAAGGTGGAAGACAACGCGGACAAAATTCGTTTCTCGAAATTCTTGACGACAATCAAGACGGACGTGCCGCTCGACGTAAATTGGGAAACGTGGAAATTGACAGAGCCGGACTTCGACCAACTGCAACCGATTTTTGAAGCGCTCGAATTTCGGACGTTTTTGAGTCGCTGGCAGAAAAGTCAAAATTTGCAAAAAAATCAAGCCATCCAAGGCGATCTCTTTGCGATGCTTGCGGACGAAGATGCGGGCGACGCAAAAGAATCCAGTATTTCGACCTTAGAAAATACGAATCACGAGTATCATCTGCTTGATAACGAGGATGAAATACGGGATTTTTGTGCGCAATTATTGACATTTGAAAAAGTTGCGTTAGATACGGAGACGACAGATAAGGAGGCGATCAAGGCAAAATTGGTCGGTATGAGTTTTTCTACGGCTCCGGGGCGCGCATGGTACATTCCGGTTTCACGTGAAACAGATGCAGCCAAAGCGTGCTTGGAACTACTTCGCCCATTTTGGGAAAAGGCGGACGTTTTGATTGTTGGACAGAATCTGAAATACGACCTCACGGTGCTGGCTTCTTATGGGGTGGAACCTAAGGGGCGACTTTTCGACACGATGTTGGCCCATTATGTTGTGCAACCGGAACTGGCGCACAACATGGACTACTTGGCGAGCGTCTATCTCAACTATCGGCCGATTCCGATCGAACAGTTGATCGGGCCGAAGGGACGTGGGCAGCGCAATATGGGAGATCTTGCCCCGAAAGACGTATTTGAGTACGCCTGCGAAGACGCTGACGTCACGCTGCGACTGATGGCGCCGCTCGAAAAGGCGATGCGCGAGAACGGGGTTGAGAAAATTTTCTACGATATCGAGATGCCGTTGATGCCGGTCTTGGCGCGGATGGAGCGCAACGGGGTTTGCCTCGACACCAATGCCCTGCAAGAAATCAGCAGCGAGTTTACGGCGCGTATGGTCAAGCTGGAGGAGGAGATATATCAGTTGGCGGGCCACCCGTTTATGATTACCTCGCCGAAACAAGTGGGCGAGGTGCTTTTCGGCGAACTTAAAATCGACGAGAAGGCGAAAAAGACGAAGAGCGGCCAATACTCGACGTCGGAGGAAGTGCTCGTGCGCCTCTCACACAAGCATGAAATTGTCGGGAAGATACTGGCGCATCGCGGACTCAAGAAGCTGTTGAGCACATATGTGGAAGCCTTGCCCAAACTTGTGAATCCGCAAACGGGACACTTGCACACGACGTTTAATCAAGCGGTTACGTCGACGGGGCGCTTGTCGTCGAGCAACCCGAACTTGCAAAATATTCCGGTGCGCGGGGAAGACGGACGCGAGATTCGGAAAGCGTTTATTCCGGAAGCGGGCGACGTATTTTTCAGTGCGGACTACTCGCAGATAGAGTTGAGAATAATGGCCCATCTCAGTAAAGACCCGCACTTAATCGAGGCTTTCAACAAGGGGGAGGACATTCACGCCGCTACGGCCGCACGCATTTTCAAGAAGGACTTGTCGGAGGTGAGCCGCGACGAGCGCCGGAAGGCGAAAACCGCAAACTTCGGCATCATTTACGGAATCTCGGCGTTCGGACTCGCAGAGCGGATGGACGTAAGTCGGACGGAGGCACGCGAACTCATAGATAATTATTTCTCCACCTACCCTAAAGTGAAGGAATATATGGATAGCAGCATCGAAAAAGCGCGCCGGCGCGGCTATATCGAAACTGCTTTTGGCCGGCGTCAATATTTGGCCGACATCAATTCGCACAACGCCGTCGTGCGTGGCTATGCGGAGCGCGTAGCTGTGAATGCGCCTATCCAAGGGACGGCGGCCGACATTATCAAGTTGGCTATGATTCGCATAGATCAAAGGTTGCGCGCAGAGGGGTTGAAAACCAAGATGATACTACAAGTGCACGACGAATTAAACTTCAGCATTCCGCCCGCAGAATTGGAATGCGCGAAGGCTATCATCGTTTCTGAAATGGAAGGCGCTTATCAAATGAGCGTCCCCTTAGAAGCCGACTGCGGCACGGGCAAGAACTGGCTCGAGGCGCACTGATTTTACGCGCCCTACCCTACGCGCTGCATCAACAATAGATAGAAATCGCACACTGAAAACTAACGTCAGTGTGCGATTCCATTATTATGAAAAAACACTACTCAACTTATGAAAACTCATAAGTAAGAACAGTCCAATTATTACGCGGGATTCTTCACCGCCTCTCCGAGTTGGCGGCCCAATTCACGCGCTTTTTCGAGCACTTCAGCCTTAGCGCCTTGTTTCCATTCAAGGCCTGCGCCCACTTCTTCCATTTTCATGGTCTCATTGTAAGCGCGCAGGATCTTTACAGCTTGTCCTGCCCACGAGAAACCGCCAAAAATAGCCAACTTGTGGTGACTTACTTCGCGTTCGGCCAAATGTTTTACAAACTCATCCACACAAGAAAAGAGTCCGGTGTTGTACGTAGGTCCGCCAATCGCCACGCCGCGATATCTAAACACATCGCGCAAGACGCCGGACGGCTGCGAAACGCTCAAGTTGTGAACAATAATATTGCGGATACCGGCTTCAGCCACGCCCTCTGCGATAGCCTCCGCCACGAGTTGCGTATTGCCATACATTGACCCATAGCAGATCACTACGCCCTCGCTCGTTTCGCCCGCACTCAAGCGGTGATACGTCTCGATGATGCGCGGAATATTCTCCGTCCAAACCGGGCCGTGCGTCGAGCAGATCATATCCATCTCCAACCCGCCGAGCTTCTTCAATGCTGCCTGTACGGGTTTCGCGTATTTGCCAAGAATCGCCGCGTAATAGCGCTCCATCTCCGGAATATAGCGTTCGATGTCCATCGTCGTATCGAGCACGTGGCCGTTCAAAGCGCCGAAACAGCCGAACGCATCGCCCGAGAAGAGCACCTTTTGCTCCACGCAATACGTCACCATCGTCTCCGGCCAATGCAGCATCGGGACGAGATGGAAGCGCAGCGTCGTGTTGCCAAGCGAAAGTTCTGAGCCCTCTTTAACCTCTACATCATCTTCTGTGGTCAATCCATAGAAGCCACCAATCATATCAAACGTCTTCTTGTTGCCCACAAGCTTCACTTCAGGGTAGTATTTGCGGATATAAGCTATACTACTGGAGTGATCAGGCTCCATATGGTTCACGACGAGGTAATCTATGGGCCGCTCGCCCAAGATTTCGCGAATTTTATCCAAGAAAATTGGGAAGAAATCAGCCTCTACCGTGTCGATAAGCGCCACTTTTTCGTCAACAACAAGGTAAGAGTTGTAAGAGACGCCGTGAGGTAAGAGCCAGAGTCCTTCAAAGCGATGCTTCACGCGGTCGTTTACACCGACATAATGGATATTGTTTGTTAGTTTCATATTATTATACGATTGTCATTGCGCAAAGATAAGTCAAAAACACACAACATGCACGGATTCAGCGAGGCAAAATCTCGCCAAATGCAAAAAACGCGCAAACCGGCAAGCCGCTGCCGCCTGCCGGTTTGCATTTTCAGTCATCGCCCCCTTAATCTCGCCAACGTTCAGCGCAGCATAGAGCATCCAAGGCGCTTTTCATCGATCCGGCTACGCCTTCAAGTCCCCCATCTGCCGCAGCAGCGCTTCGTTTGCTCCCACCAAACGATCGTATGCTGCCGCCAAACCATAGTTTGCTCCCACCAAACGATGGTTTGCTGCCGGCAAACGACAAAAAGGCTTGATGGCGGTAAGCGAAAGCGGGGCGGTAGCGCGCCCGATACTGTCTGTCGCACAGCCAACTTTACGCTACTTTTCCGCAACGCCATCAAAGGCACAAAGCGGCGAGAACTTAACGCAAGGCAAACGAGCAAAAAGCATCCTAAAGGGCACGATTAGACAAATGGTTTTTACACTTTATGCTACTAAAACGCAATATTTTAAGGGCAAAGCGGGGCCACCTCGAAAAATTGTAAGACCTTTGCAAAAACGGGCCGACGAAAGATCGCGCCGGCCGCTTCTTTATATCCTCAAAAATCAACAACGATGAAACGAATCAGACCATTTCGCCTCGCCGTGTGGCTCCTGATGGGCGCCGGCGCCCTCCTGAGCAGTTGTACAAGCGACGAGCCCACTCCCCTACCCAAGCCAAACTTGCCGGGGCGGCAGGGCGTCGTCATCATCAACCAAGGCAATGCTTACACAAGCCTTCCGGGAAGTTTGGATTACGTAGATTTTCAACACGACACCAAACAGCAGGGCGTCTTTGCGCAAGCCAACGGCGGCAATAGCTTGGGCATGTCGCCGCAAAACGGCATCGCCTATGGCTCAAATATATACCTTGCCGTCTATGGCGACAACCTTGTGCGCGTGATTGACCGCACGACGTTTCGCCAGAAAGCCACGATCAGCATCAGTCAGCCCGAAGCCGTCTACGCCGGCGCCGGAAGCGTTTATGTGGCCGACAATACGGGCTACGTAACGCGCTTTGATACGCTCTCGTGGAGCAAGCAGGCTTCCGTAGCGGTAGGGCCGAATCCGGCAGCTTTGGCGGGGGCTAACGGCTTACTATATGTGAGCATTTCCGATGGATATAATTCTTCCGGAGGCTATGCCAACGGCTTCCGCGTGGTGCGTTTAGATCCGCGGACCTTGCAGAAGCGCGATGAAATCAAGGTGGGTATGAACCCCGGCGAACTCTGCGCCGACGCCAACGGGACGGTCTACGTCGTCTGTCGGGGCGACTATGGCGCAACGCCGTCGCGCATCTGGTGGATTAGGAGTGACGGCGCCGCACACGACTACTGCGACGGCACACACGTAGCCACGCATGGCTACGACCTTGTCGTTGTCAACTCCGTGACCAATTGGACGACGTATCAGACAAAGATCAATTCGGCGCTGTACCACAACCGAATGATGATTTCCGCTCAGCCGGCGCGCAAAGATTACTTTTCGGCTTATCCGGGCAGCGTGACGCACGTAGGTATCAATCCGGCTTCAGGCGAAATCTTTATGTGTGGCGATACGAGTGCGACGGGCTATACGCAAAACGGCTACGTCTTTCGCTATGATTGGACCGGCCGCGTGCTGGAGCAGATCAATACAGGCATTCATCCGTTCGGCCTCATTTTTATTTAAACATCGGCCGACAAACGGCAGCCTTTTCCGCCTCTTTTTTCAATGCGCACCAAGCTCATTCGGCAGGCGGCTGCACGAGATGGAGGCGCCCGCCGCGCCGCACAAACGCCGCTCCCCCATCGCCGGCTTTGACGATTGGCATGTTCAGTCGTGACCCACGCGAAGTCATAAGAAAGCGGAAATAGAGGCGCGCAAATGGGCGCATCTCCCGAAAAAAGCGTAAATTTGCCCTACATCAGGCGGCGGCCGCGCTTCCTTCGCAAGGCAGCGTGGGGCGTCGGCCACCATTATTATAAGCATATTCTCCCCCAACCTATCGGTCGGGACCGCCTTGTGCGGCCTGACGCCGGCGCGGGGAAACTTCAAAGATAAGAGATAAGATTCATGAGTTTACAATGCGGCATCGTAGGCCTGCCCAACGTGGGCAAATCCACACTATTCAATTGCTTGAGCAACGCTAAGGCGCAGTCGGCAAATTTTCCCTTTTGCACGATCGAACCGAATGTAGGCGTCATCACCGTCCCCGACGAGCGTCTGAATCGCTTGGCCGAACTTGTTCACCCGGGGCGCATCGTGCCGACCACGGTTGAGATCGTCGACATCGCCGGTTTGGTGAAAGGCGCCTCAAAAGGCGAAGGATTGGGCAATCAATTCTTAGGTAATATTCGCGAGACGGATGCTATTATTCACGTCCTGCGCTGCTTTGACGACGATAACGTAGTGCACGTAGACGGCAGCGTGGACCCGGTACGCGATAAAATGATTATCGACACCGAACTCCAACTCAAAGACTTGGAAAGCATTGAGAGCCGCTTGCCGAAGGTGGAGAAAATTGCGCAAATGGGCAATAATAAAGACGCCAAGGTAGAGTATGAAGTGCTGAAGGCGTATAAAGAAGCGCTGGATCAAGGCAAGAGTGCGCGCACGGTGAGTTTCGAGACCAAGGAAGCGCAAAAGGCGGCTCACGATCTCTTCCTGCTGACGGCTAAACCCGTGCTTTATGTCTGCAACGTCGATGAGGCGAGTGCGGCAACGGGCAATGCTTACGTAGAGCAGGTGCGCGAGGCGGTGAAAGACGAAGGGGCGGAGATCTTAGTCGTGGCTGCGCAAACGGAAGCCGACATCGCTGAACTGGAAACCTACGAGGAGCGCCGCGAATTTTTGAATGACGTGGGACTGGATGAGAGCGGCGTGAACCGTCTTATAAAGGCGGCTTACAAGATGTTGCAACTCGAAACGTTTATCACGGCCGGCGAAATGGAAGTGAAGGCCTGGACGTACCGCAAAGGCTGGAAAGCGCCGCAATGCGCGGGCGTGATCCACACCGACTTTGAGCGCGGCTTTATTCGTGCAGAGGTCATCAAGTATGACGACTATTTGAAATACGGCAGTGAAACCGCCGTGAGAGAAGCCGGCTTGCTCCACATCGAGGGTAAAGAATACGTCGTGCAAGATGGCGACATTATGCACTTCCGCTTCAACGTTTAAACGCACAAACTATGGTTTGGGATCCTGATATATACGCCTTTCACATTTTCGGATACGGTGTGCGCTGGTACGGTCTTTGGTGGGTGATCGGACTAATGATCGCTTATCTCGTCGTACAAAGACTCTATAAGCGCCAAGGGCTTGGCGATGAGAAGTTCGATAGTCTTTTTTTCTATGCCTTCGTAGGTATTCTCCTCGGCGCACGATTGGGTCACTGCCTGCTCTATGATCCGGCTTATTTTCTCACACATCCGCTCGAGATCTTCTTGCCTGCTGTAAAGGTCGACGGACATTGGCAGTTTACGGGCTTTACGGGTTTGGCCAGTCACGGCGGTACGCTCGGCTTAATGATAGCTTTGTGGCTCTACGTCAGAAAGACGAAGGTCAATTTGATGCGTGTGCTCGACAATATCGCCATTGCTACGCCGATAGCGGCGGCTTGCATACGTATGGGCAACTTCTGGAACTCAGAGATCGTGGGCAAGCCGACGACGTCGGCGTTTGGGGTGATTTTTGTGCACAACCACGAAAATTTTGCCCGCTATCCGGGACAGCTGTTTGAGGCTGCGTTCTATTTTCTGTTGTTCCCCATCGGCCTTTTATTGTATCGCCAATACAAAGATAAGATTGCGACGGGCTGGTTCTTTGGTTGGGTGCTCACGTGCATCTTCTCTTTCCGCTTTTTCATTGAGTTTCTCAAAGAAGTGCAAGAGCCGTGGGAGCGCACGATGGTCTCTTACATCGGGATTAACCAAGGTCAGCTGCTGAGTTTGCCGTTTATCATCTTGGGCGTCTACTGTTGGACCGGCGGAAAGCGCTGCCGCCGCCTCGGCGAAAAGCCCCAATCGACTCAAAAGGCTTAAGCAGCGGGCCGAAATCAAACATTAGCCATCAAACTTCTTTATTAGAATATCACTATGCGAAACAAATTATCCTTTCCCTTAGTCTTGGCTGCGACGCTTACGCTCACGGCCTGTAGCAAACTGGGCAATCTTACGGCAGATCGCTTCACCGTGACGCCGCAACCGCTCGAAGCGACCAACGGAAAAGTACCGGCAACGATTGCAGCACGCTTTCCGGCAAAATATATGAAGAAGAAAGCCGTCGTAACCATAACACCGGTATTGCGCTATGCGAACGGCGAAACCGCAGGCGCATCGGCCACATTCAGAGGTGAGAATGTCATGAGCAATGATCAAATGGTGAGCTACGCAAATGGCGGCAATTATATGATGAAAACAAGTTTCGCTTATCGGCCGGAAATGGCTTCGAGCGAGCTGTTCCTAACTTTTGACGCGCATCTGGGTAAAAAAAGAGTGCAGATACCGGAAGTGAAAGTCGGATATGGGGTTTTGGCTACGGCAACCTTGCTGGAGCGCACCGCTGCTGAGACGCAGATGGCCCTTGGTGAGGACGCGTTCCAATATACTAAGGAACAGAAGCAAGAAGCGCAAATCCGCTACCTTATCCAACAAGCCAAAATTCGCAATTCGGAGCTTAAAACGACGTCAATCCAAGACTTTATTCGCACGCTGAAAGACATTAAAGCCGACGGAAAAAGCTTAGAGTTGGGCAGCATCGAAGTTTCGGCTTACGCATCACCGGATGGCGGTATGAAACTCAATACTGACTTGGCCAAAAACCGCGAATCGTCGTCAGCAAACTACGTGAAACAAGAGCTGAAGCGGCTCAAAATGGCCGGCGAGGTTGAGGCAAAATATACGGCGGAAGACTGGGAAGGCTTCCAACAACTCGTTTCGCAGAGCAATATCCAAGATAAGGACATTATTCTCCGCGTTTTGAGTCTTTATCCCGACCCTGAAGAGCGCGAAAGGCAAATTCGCAACCTCTCAGCAGGCTTCCGCGAGTTGGCAGATGAGATTTTGCCCGAACTACGCCGCGCTCGCCTGACGATAAATTACTTGCTGATCGGCCGCAGCGACGATGAAATACAAGCGCAATACGCTGCCGATCCCGCCAAACTTTCTATCGAAGAACTCCTTTACTATGCTACGCTGACGGAGTCAAAGGCGGAGCAGGAAAACATCTACCGCACGGCAACGCGCCTCTACCCTAACGACTACAGAGCCTACAATAATTTGGCCATTGCCGCTTATGAGCGCGCCGACTTCAATGCGGCCGAAGATTGGCTCCGACAAGCTGCGATGCGAAAAGGAAATGCGACAGAAGTAAATGCTAACTACGCCCTCCTTTCCTTGGCTAAAGGCGACATAGAAGGCGCTGAAAACTATTTAGGAAGCGCCGTAGCCGCCAAGAATTACGGCGCCGTGGTCGGCAATCTTAATATTGCACGCGGCAATTATGCGCAGGCAGCAGCCGATTTGAAGGGCGTCAGATCCAACTCGGCCGCCTTGGCGCAAATCCTCAATAAAGACTACGTCACAGCGCAAGAGACGCTCGACAAAGTAACCCGCCCGACGGCAACGACCGACTATCTCAAAGCCATTCTTGCGATGCGGATGCGCCAATCTTCGACGGCGCTCACGCATCTCCGGAAAGCGATCGATAAAGATCCAGCTTTGCGCAGCCGCGCTGCCAACGATTTAGAATTTTCCGCCTTGTTTAACGACCCACAGTTTAAGCAAACTGTAAAATAAACAAATGCAGCCTCTCGCCATCCGCGGTTTAGTTGATTCGGATGTGCAGAGAGGCTGCATTTTTCCCATTGTGCACTTATGCGGATCAGCTTTTCATTACTCTTCATCTTGTTTCTCTTCACCGCCTGCGGGCCGGGGAAGGGCCGCATCCGAATTGAGGGAAAATTAAAACACCTCGACAAGGCCGAATGCTATCTTTACGCCGAAGGAGGCGACTTTTCAAAGCCCGACACCATTATCATCAGCGGCGGAAAGTTTAAGTTGGAGAAAGAATTGCCTGAAGCCTGCCTGCTAACAATCCTCTACCCTACCGCTACGACCACGACCTTCATCGGCGAACCCGGCGCCACGATCAAAATCGATGGAGATGCAGGGCGCTTAGACGAAGTTGACATCAGCGGAAGCGAACTCAACGAGCGCCTGACCAAGTTTCGGCAGCGGCAAGTCAAGAAAACGAAAAGCGACCAACTGATGGCCGCTACGCAATATATTAGAGATCACGCCAAAAGTTTGGACGGACTCGCAATCTACTACAAATATTACGTAGACAACGATGCGACCGATGCCAACGTGGCCCTCGAATTGCTCAACTTATTGCGTAAAGGCCTCCCACAAAGTAAGGCTTTGGTCACACTGGATGCCGCCTTACGCCCACTCAAGTCCTACGCTGCGGGGCGCACATTCCCCGATTTTTCCGTGCAGACGCTCGCCGGAAAAACCCTCACGCGGGCCTCGCTCAGCGGAAAGCCCACCTTGCTTTTCTGGTGCGGCAGATGGAGCAGCGAAAGTACGACGGCACTCAACGAAGCGCAACGCTTGCAGACGACATACGCCAACCGGCTAAACGTCGTCGCCATCAGTCTCGATCCGGATCCTGAAAACGCGCGCAAATACGTTGAGTCGTTAGGCTACACAGGCGCTTTCGTCTGCGACGGCAAAGTCTTTCAAACGCCGCCGGCCCGACTGCTGGGCGTGCGCGGCGTGCCTTCGGGCTTCATCATCAATACAG
>JABZGO010000360.1 GCA_015259305.1 Alloprevotella tannerae
TGACAAAACAATGAATATAGAAGATAAAAAGAACGATATAGCCTTGGGCAATCAAACGCTTCACTACGCCAAAGACAGCCTTATGGCCGGCAAAAAAGCGGCCTTCCAGACGCTGGGTTGTAAGTTGAACTTCGCTGAAACATCCTCCCTGCGCGATACCTTGGCCCGCTACGGCGTTTCGCCGGCCGAAGCCGGCGAAACGGCCGACATCTGCATCGTAAATACGTGTAGTGTGACCGACGTGGCCGACCATAAGTGCCGCCAAGCTATACACCGCCTTACGCGAGAGCACCCTGACGCCTTCGTCGTCGTCTTGGGTTGCTATGCGCAGCTACAGCCGGAGAAGATAGCCCGCTTCCCGGGCGTCGATTTGGTCATCGGAATGGAGCAAAAAGGAGACGTCGTGCACTATATCCGAGAAGGACTCGCTCAGCGTCAGGCCTTGGAGAAGGGAGAAAACATCCACGCCGCCATAGCCTTGCCCACGCGAGACGTACGCACGTTCGTGCCGTCGTGCAGCAAAGGTGATCGCACGCGATATTTTCTTAAAGTGCAGGACGGATGCAACTATTATTGCACGTATTGCACGATTCCGCTCGCTCGAGGCCGAAGCCGAAACGGGACGATTGCGTCGCTCGTCAACCAAGCTGAAGCCGTGGCGGCCGAAGGCGGCAAAGAAATTGTGCTGACCGGCGTTAACACCGGCGATTTTGGGCGCAGTACGGGAGAAACCTTTTTCCAACTCATTCAGGCGCTTGACCGCGTGAAAGGCATTGAGCGTTATCGCATCAGTTCTATCGAGCCTAATCTGCTGACGGACGAAATTATCGACTTCTGTGCGCAATCGCGTGCCTTTATGCCGCATTTTCATATCCCGCTTCAGAGTGGTAGTGACGATGTCTTGCGCCTGATGCGGCGGCGTTACGATACGGAACTCTTCCGTCGTAAGATCGAAAAGGTGCGCGCAGCAATTCCCGACGCCTTCATAGGTGTGGACGTGATTGTCGGCACACGCGGCGAGACGGATGTGTTCTTCGAAGACGCCTACAAGTTTATTGAAGATATAGATATATCCCGCCTCCACGTGTTCAGTTATTCCGAGCGCCCCGGTACGCAGGCG
>JABZGO010000361.1 GCA_015259305.1 Alloprevotella tannerae
ATAAAGTGTTCCGCCGCGTACGTCTCGTGGCGGAACATTTTTAGCTCCATCTTCACTTATACATCATCTCAATCCTTATGCAAATCACTACAACCGACCTGCTCCAACCGCTGGGCATAACTGCGCTCAACCCGATGCAGCAATCAGCGCTCGAGGTCATAGGCAGCGGGCGCCACGTCCTCCTCTTGTCGCCGGCGGGTACGGGTAAGACGCTCGCTTTTCTCATTCCGCTTACCTTGCAACTGGATGCGGAGCGCGACCAACTGCAAGCGCTCGTCATCTGTCCTACGCGCGAACTCGCACAGCAAAACGAGGCCGTCTTTCGCTCGATGAAGACGCCGCTTAGAAGCATTTCCCTTTACGGCGGACGCCCCACGATGGACGAGCATCGCCGTTTGCGTGAGATCAAGCCGCAGATCGTTTTTGCTACCCCCGGTCGCCTGCTCGACCACGTGCAGAAGGGCAACGTCGAGACGCAGTTTGCCACCCGCCTCTTCATAGACGAATACGACAAGTGCCTCGAATTGGGTTTTCAAGCCGAGATGGCCGCCCTCTTAGCCGCTTTTGGCCGTGTACGACAATACGTTTTGACTTCAGCCACGACGGCCATCGACGTGCCGGCCTTCATCGATGAGGCAGGCAGCAGGCTCAATTTCTTGCCGGAGTCTAAAGACCAACGCACGACGACGCTCCTCGTGCCCTCGCCCGACAAGGACAAACTCGATACCCTGGCGCGCCTGCTTAGTTATGTCAAAGGTGCACCCGCCATCGTCTTCGTAGCCCATCGCGAGAGTACGGAGCGCATCGGTCGCTTTTTGCGTGCACAGGGTTTCATCGCACAGATCTACCACGGCGGTATGGAGCAAGACGACCGCGAACGCGCTTTGTATAAGTTTCGCGCCGGCAGTAGCAACGTGCTCGTAGCCACCGATCTGGCCGCTCGCGGATTGGACATCCCCGAGGTACGTGCCGTTGTCCATTATCATCTTCCGCTCAACGCCGACGACTTCACGCATCGCTCCGGTCGCGCCACGCGTTGGGACAACGAGGGGACGGCCTATGTCATCAAAGGCCCGGCCGAGACGCTGCCCGATTTTATTCACG
>JABZGO010000362.1 GCA_015259305.1 Alloprevotella tannerae
TTCCGGATCCGCGCAGCGTTTGGCTGTGGGGCGGCTTTGCGATTGTTTGCGCCTTAACCTATACTTTGCGCGAATTAAACAACCGCTCTCAGCTCTTGCGCATTCGTTCGCGCCTCGTAAGTGCAACTTTCTTGGCGCTTTTTGCAGCCCTGCCGGATCTGCATTCGGCCGGAATGCATTTGCTTCCTGCCGTTGGGCTGCTCTTGGCTTTGTGTTGTCTCTTCGGTTCTTATCAGCAATATCGCCCGGAACACTATACGTTTCACGCATTCTTCTTCCTTTCCATCGGAAGTTTGGACTTCCCGCTGCTGCTCGTGCTGTCCGTGTTATTTTACTTGGCGATGGGCATCGTATTGCATACCTTCACGTGGCGATCCTTGTTGGCCGGACTCTTCGGCTTGATCGTCCCCTATTGCTTCTACGTCGGCTATCTCGGATGGGAAGACCGTTTGGATGACTTCGTACAACAGCTTACGCCGTATTTGCAATATCGTTGGCCCGACTTCCGGCGCTTGCCGCTGCCTCACGTAATTAGTTTCGGCTTTATCACGGTCTTGGCACTGCTGAGTACGCTCCACTTCGTGCGCACGAGTCTTAACGATAAAATTCGCACACGGGTGTTTCTCTATGTGCTGATCATTCTCGAATTGGTGCTTGCCGGAAGCTGCGTTTTGCTACCACATCATTATTGTATATTAATGCCGCTTTACTTGGTGGTGGCTTCTCCGCTGATCGCTCACTACTTCGCTTTGGCGCGCGGCGGCTTGTTGATGAACGTTTGGTTTATCTGCTGGCTGCTGGGCTTGATAGCGCTGAGTATATATAATTATGGCTTGCCGACAATCTTTGGCGCGGCGTAAAAAATCAAACTTGGAGATGAAATGACAGAGATTACAAACTTTCTAATCGCACACGGCGTACTCGGAATGTTTATCGCCGCGTTTTTAGCCGGCACGTTCTTGCCCTTTGCCTCAGAGGTCGTATTGCTGGGCCTTTTAGCCGCCGGCGCAGACCCCGTCGGGCTGCTTATTTGGGGCACCATTGGCAATCTTTTGGGCGGAATGTTTAACTACTGGATAGGAACAAAAGGAAAAGAAG
>JABZGO010000363.1 GCA_015259305.1 Alloprevotella tannerae
GATCCATACTCGCCTGCAGAGCCTTTTGGAACAAGTCTTTGAATTGTTCGGCACTCATATCCGTACGAGCAACGAGGTTCAGTTCACGTCCGTAGTCTACGTCGCTCACGTAAAGGGGCTCGTAAGCGCCGAGATCCTTCAACTTGCCCCAATCAGCAGGACGCACAGGCTGAAGCGAAACGCTAAAGAACTTCTGACGCACTTTGAGCGCCACATAATGTGGTCCATAGGCACGGTATAAACTCTCATTAAGTCCGAAAGCGTTCATTAACCAGTTGTCTAAGACTGTTTTAGAACAGAATTTGTTGAAGACCTGATTGCAACTCTCAGCCGTGGTCACGTCTGTCGCGAAGAGATCGATATAGTTCATGGCCTCATTTTCTTTATATGTGTCTTCAGCTTTCGCTTGCAGTATCACGCGCAAACTGTCATCCAGACCCTTCTTATCCGGGGTAGGCAGCTGTATTTTATCATACCTATTGGCAGGAAGCTGTAAGGTGAACGTAAATGATGAAGAAGGCATATCATTGTAAACTCGCTCCAGCTTCGCTTTCATAAAGTCGTCTCCGTTCAGCGGTAATCCGGGATGGAAACCAAACGCTATCCCTCTATTCACCGACAGCCCATCTATGGTAGAAATGGGGTCAAGCGTTTCCTGCACAGTATAGACTTCAAGCAACTGATTGTAGCCATCAACAATGTGATCTGTAGGCTTCGTTAACAATACCGTACTCTTCTCTTGCGGGAAATTTACCTGTTTGAGATCCTTATACGGTTCGGAAGGAGAATCGCTGCTACAAGCCGCTAAAAGCGGAAAGAGCAGAGCAAGGCTGCAATAACCTGCCACTTTGTTTATTAACTTTTTCATCATTAAAAATTTTATTGGATTAAGTGTAAGTTGTCTTTATTTCTATTTTACGTTCATCTATTGCAGAACGAAGCGTATAGCCGATAGGCGCCGCTGATTGAACTAAGTTAAACGCAATCGGCTTCTTGAGGAAATTCTTGCCTGTATGACTCCTATTACACAAAAACTTTGAAACAGCTCTTTATTTCGCTTTTTCGCCCTTGA
>JABZGO010000364.1 GCA_015259305.1 Alloprevotella tannerae
TGTAAAACCCAAATTTCCTGTAAAAAAGACTGCGCCGCAGGAAGAAAAGGATGCGAGATCCTCTTCAACAGACTTGAAAGATCCGGAAAACGCCCAAACGCAGGCTTATTACGATGAAAAGGATGGAACCTATCGTTTAGGTACGAAAGTAGGCGATTCCTTTGTTGCAACTCCGCTCGAATTGTCGCCAAAAGAGTTTCAACAATGGACTTTGCGCCACTCGTTGCAAGCCTATTACAAACAAAAGAATCAAGAGCTCTATAAGAATAAAGGAAAAGAGAAGTTTGATTTCACAGATCTCAAATTCGATCTCGGTCCGGCTGCAAAGATTTTTGGTCCGGGCGGTGTGCGTATTCGTACGCAAGGCTCTGCCGAACTGAAACTGGGCGCAAATATGCGTTCTGTAGAGAACCCATCTATTGCCGAACGTAACAGACGTGTCTTTGGCTTTGACTTTGACGAAAAAATTAATGTCAGTGTCAATGGTAAAATTGGCGACAAGATGGGGATGGACTTTAATTATAACTCCGATGCCACGTTTGACTTTGATGCGCAGCGCTTGAAGTTGCAATACCAAGGTAAAGAAGATGAAATCATAAAGTTGATCGAGGCCGGTAATGTGTCTATGCCGACGAATAACTCTTTGATTCGCGGTACGAGTAGTCTCCTTGGTATACGTACCGACCTCCAATTTGGCAAATTGAAGCTCTCAACGATCATTGCTCAAAAAAAATCGGCTACCTCAAGCGTTCAAACCAAAGGCGGCGTGCAATTAAGCTCGTTTGAATTTTCGGCGGACGATTACGATGAAAACAGACACTTCTTCTTAGCTCAATACTTTCGTGAACATTATGACGAGAATATGGCTCAATTGCCCAATATTCTTAGTGGCATTACGATCAACCGCGTGGAAGTGTGGGTGACCAATAAGACCGGACAAACTACAAACACAAGAAACGTCATCGCTCTAACAGACTTGGGCGAGGCTTCGAAGATCCATAACCCGCTGTGGACGCCGGGAAGTACGACCGTGCCGGCCAACGCAGCGAACACATTATAT
>JABZGO010000365.1 GCA_015259305.1 Alloprevotella tannerae
ATACCTACGCGGGTTTTTATTTCGGAAAATAGTTCTGCGCTAAATCTTTCTTAGCAATCATCGGCGCTAATCCATCTGAAGCTAGCCGGTCTCAAGAAGCCACAATCTTTTCTCCCCTTATCCGTCTTCATACAGCCATACGCGTCATCCCATCCGGCCGTATTATACATTTAATTTTCAAATCGTAAACACAACGACTGCACAATGAAAGCTACCCGCAAAACGTCTTCGGCTTACGACTTATTTTCTTCACCTCATCGCTTATTTTTACGCGATAAAACCTCATAAATTCCCAACCGTAACTTAATTTTGAGTCGTACCATCACGAGCGAACGAGTGTTTCATCACGTGCGCACATTCGTACCCTCACGATGGTACGTTCATCCTCTCGTGATAATAGAAGAAGCGATCAAGAGATACGTTTCTAATCTAGACCTTTTCATAGATGCAACTCCAAAGTTAAACCGAGCAAGATAAGCGTATAACGTAAAAATACTGATTTTCAGTCAGCTCCTACAAAACGATTTATTAAACACATTTATCTTATTGATCCACAAACAGTATTTAGATTCTTAAGATAAAGAGGTAGAGTTCCTTTTCCACATACAAAAATATGGCATTCGCAAACAGTGAAAGATGACAGAAAAAATATGTGCCTTACTTTTGTATATTTCTTTGCTGTAAAGTAACTTTGCAGATAATATGATACAAAGAGAAAATCCATTCTTTGGTGCTTATCAGACACCACACGGAACTATACCTTTTGACCGCATCACTTTGCAAGACATTGAAGAGGCGATCGACAAAGGAATTAAGGAAGAAGATGAAGAAATAGCAGCAATTGTAAACAACAAAGAGCAACCTGATTTTGCAAATACGATTGCCGCACTTGATACTACGGGCACACTGCTGGGAAAGGCAACAAGCGTACTTTTCAACTTATCATCTGCAGAGACGAATGACGAGCTGGACGCTTTAGTACAGAAATATGCCCCTATCTTAACCCAACATGAAACGGCCATTACGCTGAATGAGGGATTATATAAACG
>JABZGO010000366.1 GCA_015259305.1 Alloprevotella tannerae
CAGAAGATGTAGACTCAACAAAAAAAGAGCGCTTAACTCCTATCTGTAGTAATTAAGCGCCCTTTTAGTCTAAATTATAGTTTACGGTCTTATTTATTTCGTGGTATTTGTTTTATCAAATTCATCGCCCGGATAGAGTGTATTCCACCAAAGAGGCTTTTGCTTTAACCACATCGCAAACCAAGCATTGATGATTTCTTGCCAAGCTTTACGCTTAGTGAAGTCGCCAATATAATGATTCTGATCTTCTACGGCCACATAGGCTGTGGGGCGCCCCAGAATCTTTAAAGCAGTAAATATAGCCTGACTTTGATCAGTCGGCACGTTTGTATCAACCGTACCATGCAACAATAAGAGCGGTGTATGAATCTTATCTGCATTGTACAAAGGAGAATGCTTTACAAACAAATCAGGATTATTCCAAGGGAAACTTCCATACTCAGCAGTCTCACCATAAGAATAGCCCCAATAACCACCACCCCAATAAGCACCAATATCACTGATACCGGCATGGCTAATTGCACAAGCAAAGATATCCGTTTTTGTTTGTAGATATTGCGTCATAAAACCTCCATAAGAGGCACCGATGCAACCAATGCGAGACTTGTCAACGAATGGGTGTTCCTTTAAGAAGGCTTTAACACCTTGAATAATATCGTCAGAACTCTCATCACCCCAAGTATTAACGTGACGTGCCGCAAATTCCTGCCCAAAACCTATGGCGCCACTTGGCTCTACTACGTAAACGACATAGCCCTGATTAGCAAAGTCAGCTACAGGATAGACATACTCTAACTGCTTTGTAGTCGGCGTACAGCCACCATAATAATAGACAATCATCGGATACTTCTTATTGGGATCAAAATTAGCCGGCACATAGTAGAAGCCTTTGATTGTATCGCCACGCTCTGCCTTAAACGACCAGTCTTTACAAGCAGGAAGGGCTACATCCTTCATCATTTTAGCAAAATCGATATTGCCGATTCGAGTTGCGGCCGGCTTAGCATCTTTTAATGACGCCAAGAACATCTCTCGTGCGC
>JABZGO010000367.1 GCA_015259305.1 Alloprevotella tannerae
GGTCAGAACTTTGACGTCATTATTCTTGATCCGCCTCGCGCGGGTTCAACGCCCGCCTTCCTTAAGGCAACAGCTCAGCTAGCCCAGAAGAAAATCGTGTACGTGAGCTGCAACGTTGTGACGCAATCTAGGGACCTCAAAGTTCTTCTCGACAGCGGATTTGCCATTGAGCGCGTAACACCTGTGGACATGTTCCCTCACACCAAGCACGTGGAGTGCGTTGTGGTGCTTTCTCGGACTTAGATTAAAAGCACAAATTGAATTGAGGGGCAATACCTGAAAATCCTTCATTAGTAGCTGCCAAGGAAACTTATAGAGCAAAATTAATTAAGGGAAATGTTTATAACTGGAATACAGTAATAGGGGATGGTCGCAGAATCATCCTCTATTTTTTGTGCAAAAACGAAGAACTTTGTATATTGCATTTTGATATTAGGCTCCCAGTTTCAGTGAAGAATCACAGTCTTCAACATCATAATGATGGAAAGAAAGTCTATTTTGACAAAATACCTCTATATGATTATAACTATGTTCATAGTTATATAGATACTAAACTTCAGATACAAGTTACAAAAAATAAGGAGGTATGGTTATGGCCACAAAAAATATTTATGTTGCAGAAGCAGATCTACACTTATTTGATGATGCTGCCAATTACGCCGGAAGTGTTTCTGCCGCTGTGATACAGGCACTTCAGGACTTTCTAAGTGTTCAACACAACAAAAGCGAAGGATACGACAAGATTGAGTTAAACCTCTATGAAAAAGGGGTAAGAAGAAAGGTAATGTTCTATGGTATGGAGATTACTCGTGTAGAACGTCCGGTAGACGGTGGAATAAGGATTGACACGATTTATAAAACTGCAAAAGGACAGCTTGCGGTGGCAACCAAAGTTCGCAAGGAGCTTCCGAATTGGGCGAAAGGAAATCCACACGTATGGGAAAACCCGCAGTCTTGGTCACATGATTTTTGGAATCTGGGAGACAGAGTGTTAAACGTATATCCGGACATAGAG
>JABZGO010000368.1 GCA_015259305.1 Alloprevotella tannerae
GTGCAGGCCCAGCAAGGGGAGATTGTAGGCCGCCAATTGGCATAACTCGGCCTGTTGTTCTACGTAAACCGCCTCGTCAAACAGTTGTCCGAGATAAAAAAAGTCGACTCCGAAGCCGCCGGTCAGATCTACCATCCGCCCACCTGCGGGCAAATGGCGGCGAATGACTTCCGCCTTATAGCGTGCGGCCGCTTCGCCGGAGCATTGCTCAAGCGAAAGGCGGCGCGGATAGCGAAGTCGCGGCTCGGCAGCCCACGCCGGTACTTTCGCGTTCAACTTCTGCCAACCCTCGATCTGACGCAGGATGTATTCAGCCTCTTCGCGCGGTCGGTCGGCAAGCAGCAGTGCCAGTGCAGGCACACTCTCCGTGCGGTGATCTCGGATAAAAGTTTCAACATTTTCCATAAAAAGCCCTCAAAAACGGCGGTTTCATCGCTTATCGGATGAGTTTGTAGTGCGCCTTGGCTTGTGCGCGGGTTTTGAAATTAAAATGCCACCACTCCGTGCGCAACACTTTGAAGCCTCCGACCGCCATTACGCGCCGCAATAAGCGCCTGTTGGCTACGGCAGCCGGCGAAATGCGCTTTTGTTTTAAGAATTCCTGCTCCAAATTGACGTGCGACAAACGCCCCATATAGTCGATCTTCGTCCCCATCGGGATGGTATCGCCCGTCGCCGCCTTGCAGAGCGTTATGTCTACGGCCAAACCATAATTGTGCAAGCCCCCGCCGTTGGCCGGATTGCTCACGTAAATGCTTTTGGGCGTCCCTGCCACGACATTAAACATCCTTTGCTGCACCGACATCGGACGTGCGGCATCGTAAACCTTGAGCGAGAGATCTGGACGCAAGCGCTTCAACTCGGTTTGTGCCCGTTTCAGCGCCGCGGCCGTGGAGGGAAGGAGGTAAGCCGTGTGAAGTTCTGTATAAAGAATCTGACCTGTGAAGTTGTCGGCGCGGCCATACATCAAGCTAACCTGAATCGTAGGGTCCACGCTGCGG
>JABZGO010000369.1 GCA_015259305.1 Alloprevotella tannerae
GTAATAGAGACTCTCCAGCGTGCGCACACTGGTCGTGCCGACAGCGATACACGAGCAGTCGTGGGCCAAGAGGTGTTCAATGTTTTGCCGACTCACGGCAATCCATTCTGCATGCATCGTGTGACCTTCAATCTCCTTGCTCTTCACGGGTTTGAAAGTTCCCGCTCCTACATGCAACGTAATCTCTTCGCGCACAATACCGGCCTCATCCAAACGCCGAAGAACGTCATCGGTAAAATGGAGTCCGGCCGTCGGTGCAGCCACGGAGCCTTCAATTTTCGAATAGACCGTCTGGTAATTGTTGAGATCGCTCTGCTCCGTTTGGCGATTTAAGTATGGCGGAATGGGCAATTCGCCGATGGCATCCAACACTTCAGAGAAGCTAACCGCATCATCGCTCCAATCAAAGGCAATTTCAAAACCCGTTCCTGCAGGGCCTTTGTGCTCTGCGGTAAGGAGTAGTTCCTTATCTCCTACTTTAATCATGCGCTCTAAGCGCCCCTCCTTCCATTTCTTCATATTGCCGACTAAACACGTCCACGTGACGCGGCGCGTAGCGGCAAATGATTGCTGGTAATCGGCAGGCGTATGCGGTTCTAAGCAGAAGATCTCAATAAGTGCGCCCGTCAATTTCTGAAAATGAAGGCGCGCAAAGATTACTTTCGTGTTATTGAAAACCATCAAAGACCCCGGCTTAAGATAAGATGGGAGATTGTAGAACGAATCTTCGCTCACCCGGCCGTCACGATAAAGCAAGAGTTTGGAATGATCGCGCGGAGCTATCGGATATTTGGCAATGCGCTCATCGGGTAGCACATAGTTGTAGTCTTCGATTTGTATGTGTTTCGTATCTTCCATATTGTAGGATAGAAAATAAGGACGTAAGCAAACTCGACTGCTACTCTACGAACAGCAGGTAGGCTTGGCGTCAATTGTTAGAAGAGATATTAAACTGGTGCCCCTTGCTTCCGTCTTCAAAACCTTTGGCGTATCC